>JBJTIX010000292.1:0-12058 GCA_046095205.1 Opitutia bacterium | reverse complement strand
CGTCCCACGCGCCGACGTAGAGGGCGGGGTTGGAGCGGGGCGTGCGCACCGCCGGCGACTGGTCGACGAGCGCGACCTCCGCGGGATCGCGGTCGAAGCGGATCCACTTCCGTTCGGAGCGTTCGTCGCCCGACTCCGGGTCGCGACCGCCGATCACCTGGTGCAGCAGCGTGGACTTGCCCGAACCCGAGACCCCGCAGAGCCCCACGAGGCGGCCGAGCGGGATGGAGGCGGAGAAGTCCTGCAGGTTGTTGGCCGTGGCGCCTTCCACGCGGAGCCGCGGCGTCGATCCGTCGACCGTCCTCGGCGTGCGGCGCTCCGGCCGTCGGCGGCCCGAGAGCCAGGCGCCGGTGACCGAGCCGGCGGACCGTAGCACGCCCTTCGGCGCGCCCTCGTAGACCAGCCGGCCTCCCTCCGCGCCCGGGCGCGGACCGATCTCGATGAGCCAGTCCGCCGCGCGCATGACCGACTCGTCGTGCTCGACCACCACCACCGTGTTGCCCTGGGCCACCAGTCCGCGGAGGATCCCAGTCATGCGGGCGAGGTCCCTCGCGTGCATGCCCACGCTCGGCTCGTCGAGCACGAAGACCGTGTCGGCGAGGCTCGCCCCGAGGCAGGAGGTCAGGTTGACGCGCTGCACCTCGCCGCCGGAGAGCGTGCGCGAGAGTCGGTCGAGCGTGAGGTAGCCGAGGCCGACCGCCTCCAGGTAGCCGAGCCGGGCGAGGATCGCGCCCAGCGCGTGGTCGGCCGGGTGCGAGGAGTCGGCCGGCCGTTCCGGGGCGAGCAGCGCGCGCAGCCCGGACACCGGCAGCGCGTAGAGGTCGGGGAGCGTGCGTCCGCGCCAGCGCCACCAGAGCGACTCCTCGCGGAAGCGGCGCCCGCGGCAGGACGGGCACTCCTCGTAGGCGCGCCAGCGCGAGAGGAAGACCCGCACGTGCATCTTGTAGGTCGTGCCCTCCAGCCAGCGGAAGAACCCGCGGATGCCGTACCACTTAGACTCCCACTGTCCCGGCACGTAGTCCGGTTCGCCGTCCTCGACGAACCTGCGGTGCGCCTTCGAGAGCCGCCGCCAGGGCACGTCCATCGGAATGCCCGCCTTGCGGCAGGCGCGGGCGAGGTCCTTCTGGCTTTCGCCGTAGACCGTGCCCTGGAAGGGGGCGACCGCGCCTTCGGCGAGCGTCAGCTCCCGGTTGGGGACGATCTTGTTCCAGTCGAGGCCGATGACCCTCCCGAATCCGCGGCAGGCCGGGCAGGCGCCGACCGGCGAGTGGAAGGAGAACAGCGAGGGCGTCGCCGGGCGGAACTTCCGGCCGTCGACCGGCGATTCGAGCGTCTCGCTGTAGCGCGCGAGTTCCGCGCCCTCGTCGTCGAGCAGCCGCATGCGGCCGCCGCCGAGCCGGAAGGCCGCGAGCGAGGCCTCGTGGAAGCGGGCGGCCGAGCCGGGTCCGACCTGGACGCGGTCCTGCGCGACCACCATCTCGTCTCCGTCCGGATCGTCCTCGCCGAGGCGGATGCGCCGCCCCGCGCAGAAGGCCCGCGAGAAGCCCGCCTTCACGAACTCCGCCGCCACCGCCTCCCATTTGAGGCCTTCGGGCCGCGCGACCGCGAAGCCCACCGTGACCGCGCGGTCCGCGAAGCGCGCGAGCGCGTCGCGCCACGCGACGTCGGGCCCCTGCGGGCGGACCTCCTCGCCCGACGCGGGGTCGACGAGCGCGGCCCGGTGGGCGAACCACACCTTGAACCAGTCGCAGAGCTCCGTCATCGTGCCGACCGTCGAGCGCGACGTCCGCACCGAGTTGCCCTGGCGGATCGCGACCGACGGGCGCACGTTCTCGGCCGACTCGAGGTCGGGCGCGGGCAGCAGCTCGAGGAACTGCCGCACGTAGGGGCTGAACGTCTCGACGTAGCGCCGCTGTCCCTCCGCGTGCAGCGTGTCGAAGACCAGGGACGACTTGCCGGCGCCGCTGAGCCCCGTGACCACCGTCAGCCGGCCCACCGGGATGTCGACGTCGAAGCCCTTGAGGTTGTTCTGCCTGACCCCCCTGAGTCGGATGGCCTCTGGACGTTCGCTTGGCATCGGACCTTCCAACGGACCCGCTTCCCCGCGATTGGCAAATCGTTCAGCGCAACCGGCAGCGCACCACTTCCTGGGGGGTCGCCACGGCCCGGACGCGCACGTCGTGCTCCTCCGTGGGCACCTGTCCCGCGAGCTGGAAGGCGTGGGCATGGCCGAGGAGGAAGGTGCGGCGGGGCAGCCTCCGCAGCAGCAGGTCGTAGAAGCCGGCGCCCCGGCCCAGCCGGTGTCCGCGCCGGTCGAAGGCCAGTCCGGGCACGAGGATCAGGTCGGCCTCGGAAGCCTCGGCCGGCTCCGCGTCGTCGCCCGGCTCGCGGATGCCGAGCCGCGATACCTTGAGCGCCGTGAGCGAATCCACCGCCCGGACCGAGGCGGAGCGGTCCGGGGCCATCCGGGGCAGCAGCAGCCGGCGTCCCTGGGCCAGGGCCAGTTCGAGCAGCCCGTCGGTCACCGGCTCGTTTCCGAAGGAGGCGTAGAGGCAGACCGTGCGGGCCTGCTTCCATTCCGGCAGTGCCGCGACGAGCGCCGCGGCCGCGTCGCCGCCGGCGCGGAGCTCCCGGCGCGTGAGGGCGGCGGCCCGGGAGGACATCTCGGCCCGCATCCGTTCCTTCTCGAGGCGTGTGCCCATGGTTCCCTCAGAAGAGACGGCAGAGCGTCAGCGTCAGCAGCACCGCCGGCAGGTACAGGATGGACGCGATGAAGTAGGGCTTGGCCGTCTCCTCTCGCCGTCCGTCGCGGAGGAAGTCCGCGGTGAGCTTCAGGAACCACAGGCCGCCGGCCGTCGAGACCCAGGTGTAGGGCTCGAGCAGCGGCTCCCGGAACTGCAGCGCGATGAGCGCGGCCGTCGCGACCATCGGCAGCGTGAAGGCCGCCGCCCAGCGCGCGGCCGAGCGTCCCGAGGGGTCGTCGACCGTGGCCATCCTGAAGCCGCCGCGCGCGTAGTCGTCCTTCCACAGCATCGCGAGGGCCATGAAGTGCGGCACCTGCCAGAAGAAGAGCAGCGCGGAGAGCATCCAGCCCATCCCGTCGATGCTTCCGCCGAGCTTGGCGGCGGTGCCGATGAGTGGCGGCAGGGCCCCGGGCAGCGAGCCCACCAGCGTGCACCACGGCGTGCGCGACTTGAGCGGCGTGTAGAGCAGCAGGTAGGAGGCCGCGGTGGCCGCGGTCAGCGCGCCGGCGAGGGGGTCCGCGCCGAACCAGACGAGACCGACGCCGGCGGCCAGCAGCGTGAGTCCGAATGCGAGCGCGGCGGCGGGCGTGACCAGTCCGGCCGGGATGGGCCGCTGGCGCGTGCGTTCCATGCGCGCGTCCGCCTCGCGGTCCCACCACATGTTGAGCGCGCCGCAGGCGCCCGCGGCGAGGGCCGTGCCGAGCGCGAGCGAGACCAGCGTCCGGTTGTCCGCCGCGCCCCACGGGGCGCTGCAGAAGTAGCCGGCGAGCGCCGTGAGCGCGGACAGCGCCGAGAGCCGGGGCTTGGTCAGCTCCCAGTATGCGGCGGGCGTGGATCCGGCGCGTTCGCTCATCCTGCCTGTGCTGGAGTCTTTGCCATCGCTCTCCAAGGCAAAACGCTCAGGCGTCGCGCAGCGGACCCTCGCGCCGGTGGGCGAGGAGCGCGGATGCGGCCAGCACGGAGAGCAGCGCGGCGGCGGTGACCACGTGCACCGTGCGCACGTGGGGGTTGAGCGGCAGCTTCAGGCCGAGGATGCCGAGCGTCGTCTGGGCCGCGAGCAGCGCGGCGAGCGCGAAGGCGGCGCGACGCCGTCCCTCCCGGGCCAGCCGCCAGGCGAAGGCCAGCACCAGGGCGCCGGCGAGCAGCGCGCCCGAACGGTGGAGGAGGTTGAACCACCAGGCCGCGCCTTCGCCCGCGGCGGGGACGAAGAGCCCCGTGACCGTGGATTCGGCGACCCACATCGTGCTGCGGCTCTGCCGCATCAGGGCCCCGGCCACGATCACCGCGAGCGTGGCGAAGAAGGCCAGCCGGGCGGAGCGTCGCAGCCCCGGCGAGCCCGACTGCGCCTCGCGCCAGAGGGCGAGGTGCGAGGTCGCGAGGCCGGCGAGCAGCGCGATGGTGAGCTGGGCGTTGACCCCGTGGGCGACGGCGAAGGCGATCGCCTTGAAGTTGCCCTCGCCGCCGACGCTGAGCCGGTCGAGCAGCCCGCGCAGCCCGCCGAGGAGCCCCTGCGCGACCACCAGGCCGAGCAGCGCGTAGGCGGCGAGCCGGGCGGTCTGCCGCGGATCGCGCGCGGCGTGCGTCCAGGCGATGGCGATGCAGAGCAGTCCGAGGCCGGCGGCGGCCAGCCGGTGCGAGTGTTCGGCGAACTTGTCGATCTCCGTGAGCCATCCCGGCGGATTGACCGAGCCGTTGGAGAGCGGCCAGTCGAGGAAGGCCATGCCGGCGTGGATGCTGGTCGTGAAGCCGCCGGCCTGCAGCACGAGCGCGGCCCAGGCCAGTGCGCCGAAGCAGAGCCAGCGCAACGGCGCGTCGCCGGAGGCGCGGTCCGTCATGACGCCCTTTCCTCCGCGGCGCGGCCGAACGCGCGGATCCGGCCCACGAGGTTCGACAGCCCGTTGCGCCGGTTGGGCGAGAGGTGCTGCGTGATGCCGGCCTTGGAGAGGAACTCCGCGTCCGTGCCCGCGACCTCGGCCGGCGTGGAGCCGTCGTACAGCTCGCAGACCAGCGAGGCCACGCCCTTGGTGATGAGCGAGTCCGCGTCGCAGCGGAACCGGCAGAGCCCGGACTCGAGCGAGGGGACCAGCCAGAGGTTGGAGGTGCAGCCCTCGATGAGGAACTGGTCGAGCTTCAGCTCCGCGGGCAGGCCGGGCGCGTCCTTGGCCCGGTCGATGACGTACTGGAAGCGCTCGTGGTGGTCGGCGAAGGGCTCGAGCTCGGCGAGCAGCGAGGCGCGGCGCGAGGCGAGGTCCATTTCAGCGTCCGGCGAGCGCGTCCGGGTCGAGGTTGGGGCGGGTCAGGCTGGCCACTTCGCGTTCCAGCTTGCGGCGCCTGTCGTCGGGGAGCTTCGCCTCCGTCCGGAGCCAGCCGAGGATCTCCTGCCAGACGGCGGGGGAGGGCCGGCGCGAGCGGAGGAGCGAGTCGATGTCGTCGGCGAGCGGCTTGCGGTCGCCGTACCCGTCCGTGAGCCCGGCGACGATGCGGGCGCCGATGAGGTCGGCCCGGAGCTGCGAGTGGCGCGGGTGGGCCCGGCAGCCGGCCTCGAGCACGCGGACGGCGGCCTCGGCGGCGCGCACCGTGCGCAGGTGCCGGCCGACCGAGCGGTAGGCCTCCGGCCCGAGATTCGGGGCCTTGAGGAATTCCTGGAGGTAGCGGTCGCCGACGTCGCGGTCGCGCTTGCCGGAGACCTCGTCCTTCTTCTGGCGGCCGTGGTAGGCGATGCCGAGCAGCGCCTGCACCAGCGGCTCGTTGGACTTGAAGAACGTCCGTTCGGCGGCGGTCACCTGCCGGTGCTGCGCGATGACCTCCTCGTATCCCCTGGCCTGGATGAGCGCCTCGAGGTGGAGCGCGGCGAAGGTCGCCTTCTCGAACCCGCGGACCGCGGACTGGTTCGCCACCGCGAGCGTGAGTCCGTCGTAGCCGCGTTCGGCGGCGAAGTTGGCGAGCGCGATCATGGCCGGCGCGCTGTCGGAGAACTTCTCCATGACCAGCGCGAGCTCCTTTTCGTACTCCTCCTTCAGGCCGAGCTTGTCGAGCACGTGCAGCCGCTGGAGGCGGGGGAAGGGCGCCTTGGGTTCGGCGGCGACCCTGTCGTCGGCGATGCTGAGGGCGACCTTGGGCTGTCCCAGGAGGAGGTGGAAGCGGCCGAGCTGGGAGAGCAGGGCGTCGCGGGCGGCGCCCTTGAAGTCGCCGGTCCTGCCTTCGAGCAGCGTGATCGCCTCGCGTGTGCGTCCGCCGTCGAAGAGCGCGCGCGACTTGAGCAGCAGCCCGCTGATCTGCCGGTCGAGGGAGGCGCCGTCGATGATGGCGACCGCTTCAGGGTACTGGCCTGTCCAGTAGAGCGAGGTGGCGACGCCCATGGCGGTTGCTTCCCGGAAGGGAGGCGTGAGGACCTTCCCTGACTGGAGGAGCTTGAGTCCCTGGCTGACCACCTCTCCGTCGCGCTCCTTTATCTGTAGGAACTGGAAGTACCTCTCTATGTAGTCACGGGCCAGAGGGTCATCGATGGCCAGGAATTCCAGGCCATGCTGCAGCGTCTGGATGGCATCATCCGTGCGGCCAAGATTTGAATGTAAAATGTTGGAATAGAACAGTTTAGCCTTGGCGTTGGAGGGTTGGCAGCGAACGGCGATCTGGGCCAGATTGAGCACATCAGCTAAGCCCATGTTCTGGGCCTGACCATCCATGGCCATCTTGAGGAAGTGGCTTGAGACCAGGCCCAAGTGTTCCGCCTTGATTTGCTCTGATTTCTTCGGGTTTTCCTCAATTCTTGTCAGGGCCATCCGGGTCATCTGTTGCAGACCCGGGTCGAGGATGAGGTCCGTGAAAAGGTATGTCCGTCGGGCGTAACTGGCTATTTCGGCGTCGCTTTTGCCGCTGGGAAGGGCTGCCAGAAGGATTACCTCGGCATCGGCCTGCTCCACGCCCTGTTTTGCGTCATTTTTCTGGGTATTTTCCGCTTTTTTAGCGGGGGCAACGGCCGTATTTGCCGCCTGTGCGCGGGCGGAACCGATTTGACCGATCAGGGCCAGAGCAAGAGCTATGCAGGACCCTTTAAACATGGGGATGGCATCTTGTGACCGAGACGGTGGTTGTCCCGCCCAAAATGGCGTCCTTCCCGCCGGGCGCCAACGACCCGTAAAGAAACCTTAAAAACCCCAAGATTCCTCTTGCATGAGGGACTGCCGTTTGTATGCCCAAACGCTCTTTTCCCTATTTAACCGAGGCCCATGCCCACCATCAACCAGCTCGTGCGCAATCCGCGCATCAAGCCGAAGACCAAGTCCAAGTCTCCGGCCCTCAACAATTCTCCGTTCCGCCGCGGGGTCTGCGTGCAGGTGATGATCCGTACTCCCAAGAAGCCGAACTCCGCCCAGCGCAAGGTCGCCAAGGTGCGCCTCACGAACGGCCAGGAAGTGATCTCCTACATCCCCGACGAGGGTCACAAGCTCCAGGAGCACTCCGTCGTCCTCGTCCGTGGCGGCCGCGTGAAGGACCTTCCGGGCGTCCGTTATCACATCGTCCGCGGGCCCCTCGACTGCTCCGGCGTCGAGAAGCGCCGCCGCTCCCGCTCCAAGTACGGCGTGAAGCGTCCGAAGGAGAAGAAGGCCTGAGAACCCCGCACCCCGAATCTGAAAAGCCATGTCCCGTCGTCGCAAAGCAGCCAAGCGCGCCCACCTTCCTGACGCCCGTTACGGCAGCCCCCTCGTCAGCCAGCTCATCAACATCGTGATGAAGTCCGGCAAGAAATCCGTCGCCCAGGCCATCGTCTACGGCGCGATCGAGAAGGTCAGCGAGAAGCTCATGAAGGGCAATCCCGTGGAGCTCCTCCTCGGCGCCCTTGAGAACTGCCGTCCCAAGCTCGAGGTGAAGAGCCGCCGCGTCGGTGGCGCCACCTCCCAGGTGCCCGTCGAGGTCAGCCACGAGCGCCAGAACAGCATCGCCCTCCGCTGGGTCGTCGCCGCCGCCGCCGGCCGCAAGGGTTCGCCCATGTCCGAGGCCCTCGCCGCCGAGGTCGTCGACGCCTACAACAACACCGGCAACGTCGTGAAGAAGCGCGAGGAGACCCACAAGATGGCGCAGGCCAACCGGGCCTTCGCCCACCTCCGCTGGTAATCCACGCAACGTCCGGATCCGTCCATGCCCTCCCCGCTCTCCAAGCTCAACTCGTCGTCCCGCGCGTTCCCCCTGGAGTACACGCGCAACATCGGCATCGCCGCGCACATCGACGCCGGCAAGACGACCACCACCGAGCGCATCCTCTTCTACACCGGCGTCGTCCACAAGATGGGCGAGGTGCACGACGGCACCGCCACCACCGACTGGATGGAGCAGGAGCGCGAGCGCGGCATCACCATCACCGCGGCGGCCATCTCCGCGGGCTGGAAGACGAAGGAAGGACATTTCGCCGGCATCGACCACCGCATCAACATCATCGACACCCCGGGCCACGTGGACTTCACGGCCGAGGTGGAGCGCTCGCTCCGCGTCCTTGACGGCGCCGTCGCCGTGTTCTGCGCCGTGGCCGGCGTCCAGCCCCAGTCCGAGACGGTCTGGCGCCAGATGAACAAGTACGGCGTGCCCCGCGTCGCCTTCGTCAACAAGATGGACCGCACCGGCGCCGACTTCTTCGGCGCGGTCGACGACATCCGCACCAAGCTCAAGGGCAACGCCCACCCCCTCTTCATCCCGATCGGCCAGGGCGAGGAGTTCCGGGGCATGATCGACCTGATCAAGAACGTCGCCTACGTCTACGACGAGAGCGACCCGAAGGGCATGAAGTTCAACACGGTCGACATCCCGGAGGCCCAGAAGAAGGAGGCCGCCGAGTGGCGCACCAAGCTCATCGAGGGCCTTGCCGACTTCGACGACGTGCTCGCCTCCAAGTACCTCGACGGCCAGGAGGTCACCATCGACGAGATGCGCACCGGCATCCGCAAGGCGACCCTCTCGCTCAACTTCATCGGCGTCATCCCCGGCTCCGCCTTCAAGAACAAGGGCGTCCAGATGCTCCTCGACTGCGTCGTCGACTTCCTCCCGTCCCCCATCGACATGCGCCCCCAGAAGGCCTTCGTCGATGACGGCGACAAGGAGGTCGCCATCGGTCCGGACGACACCGCCAAGGTCACCGGCCTCTGCTTCAAGCTCTGGTCCGACCCGCACGTCGGTCAGCTCGTCTTCTACCGGGTCTACCGCGGACAGCTGAAGAAGGGCGAGGCCCTCTACAATCCCCGCACCCGCAAGAACGAGCGCATCTCGCGCATCGTGCTGCTCCGCGCGATGGACCGCGAGGAGATCGAGGTCGCCTACTCCGGCGACATCTGCGCGATCATCGGGCCCAAGGACATCGCCACCGGCGACACCCTGACCGCCGAGGAGGACCTCGTGCTCGAGAAGACCACCTTCGCCGAGCCCGTCATCTCGATGTCCATCGAGCCCAATTCGAAGGGCGACCAGGAGCGCCTCTCCATCGGCCTGCAGCGTCTGGCCCAGGAGGACCCGACCTTCCGCGTCACCTCCAATCCCGAGACCGGCCAGACCCTCATCTCGGGCATGGGCGAGCTCCACCTCGAAATCATCGTCGACCGCCTCAAGCGCGAGTTCAAGGTCGAGGCCAAGTCCGGCAAGCCCCAGATCTCCTACCGCGAGACCATCAACACCGCCTCCGAAGGCGTCGGCAAGTTCATCCGCCAGTCCGGCGGCCGCGGCCAGTACGGCCACGTCGAGATCAAGCTCGAGCCCAACCCGCCTGCCACCCGCGTGGCCGGCGAGAAGGGCGAGGAAGTCGTCAACGAGATCGTCGGCGGCGTCATCCCCAAGGAGTTCATCAAGCCCGCCACCGAGGGCATCCTCGAGGCCGCCAACAACGGCACCGTCGCCGGCTATCCGGTGATCAATTTCCGCGCCCGCATCGTCTTCGGCTCCTTCCACGAGGTGGACTCGAACGAGATGGCGTTCAAGATGGCCGGCATCTTCGCCTTCAAGGAGGCGATGAAGGACGCCAAGCCGATCCTGCTCGAGCCGATCATGAAGGTCGAGGTCACCACGCCCGAGGAATACCAGGGCGACATCATGGGCGACCTCAACCGCCGCCGCGGCCAGATCCAGGGCATGGAGACCAAGGGCGGCCTCTGCGTCATCGACGCCCGCGTCCCCCTCGCCGAGATGTTCGGCTACTCCACCGACGTGCGTTCCCTCTCCAAGGGACGCGCCTCCTACTCCATGGAGCCCGCCAACTACGAGCCCGTCCCGGCTCAGATCCTCAAGCAGGTCGTCGAGAGCTCGACCCGCGCCCCGGCCCGCACCTGACCCCTTCCTTCCGATGGCACGTCCTCCCAAAATCCGCATCAAGCTCAAGGGCTTCGACTACCGCATGATCGACCAGTCGGCCAACGAGATCGTCGACACCGCCAAGCGCACCGGCGCCAGCGTGTCCGGCCCCGTCCCGTTGCCCGTCGTCATCCAGCGCCTCACCGTCAACCGCTCGCCCCACGTCGACAAGAAGTCGATGGACCAGTTCGAGATCCGCACCCACAAGCGGCTGATCGAGATCCGGGAGCCCAACTCCCAGACCGTCGACGAGCTCAAGAAGCTGAACATGCCCTCCGGCGTCGACATCAGCATCACCGTCTAACCCTCAACCTCCGCCAACCTCCAACCCAACGCAGGCCTCGCGCCCAGCAAAGGACCAAGTTTCCGCAAGGAATACCAAAGCCAAAAGCAGGTCAGCGATGACCAAACGGCCCTCACCGGCCACCTGCCTCTTAGAAAATGAAGCACCAGCTACTCGGTAAGAAAATCGGCATGACCCAGGTCTACGACGGGGACAACGTCCTCGTGCCCGTGACCGTCATCCAGGCCGGCCCCTGCCCCGTGACCCAGGTCAAGACGCAGGAGAAGGACGGCTACCACGCCGTCCAGATCGCCTTCGGCGAGCAGAAGGAGAGCCGTCTCTCCGCCGGCGAGATGGGCCACCTCCGCAAGGCCGGCGTCGCCACCCACAGCCACCTCCACGAGATCCGCCAGCCCGCCGCCGTCGAGGCGAAGGTGGGCGACGTCATCACCGTCGAGAAGTTCTCCCCCGGACAGCTCGTGGACGTCATCGGCACCGTCAAGGGCCGCGGCTTCCAGGGCGTCATGAAGCGCCACAACATGGCGGGCCAGCCCGACTCCCACGGTCACATGATGCACCGCCGCTCGGGCTCGATCGGCATGCGCCAGACCCCCGGTCACGTCTTCAAGGGCAAGCGCATGCCCGGACACATGGGCGACGTGCGCCGCACCGCCCAGAACCTCCGCGTCGTGCAGGTCCTCGCCGAGAAGAACCTCCTGCTCGTGAAGGGCAGCTTCCCCGGCGCCAACGGCGAGGTCGTCGTCGTCCGTCCCGCCAAGAAGGCCAAGTGAACCGCCCCAACCTTACAGACAAATGAAGCTCAAAGTCTACAAGCCCGACGGCTCCGCCTTCACCGAGAAGGAGTTCGACATCCCCGCCTTCGAGGGCGACAAGGGCGTCGCGCTGCTGAAGCAGGTCGTCGTCTCCTACCAGGCGAACAAGCGCCAGGGCACCTCCAAGACCAAGGACTACGGCGAGGTCGCCGGCTCCGGTAAGAAGATCCTCCCCCAGAAGGGTTCCGGCGGTTCCCGTCACGGCGACAAGCGCGCCCCCCAGCTCTACAAGGGCGGCGTCGTCTTCGGCCCCCGCCCCCGCGACTGGTCCAAGACCATCACCGCCAAGGCCCGCCGCATCGCCCTGGCCCGCGCCCTCTTCGAGCTCGCCAAGGACGGCGGCCTCTCGGTCATCGAGAAGTTCGAGGTCGCCCAGCCCAAGACCCGCCTCTTCGCCAAGGTGCTCAGCAACGTGAGCCCCGAGGGACGCCGCCTGCTCGTCGTCGACAGCGCCTGGTCCGAGCCCGTGCTCCGCGCCAGCCGCAACATCGACCGCGCGGTCTTCTCCAACTCCACCAACCTCAACGCCCTCGACCTCGTCCGCACGCCCCGCGTGCTGATCTCCGAGTCCGGACTCAAGAAGGTCCTCGAGCGCGCCAAGAACTGAGACGCACCAAGATGAAGCCCGCTTCCGAAATCATCAGCCGCCCGGTCCTCACCGAAAAGGCCTCCGGCCTGGCCGAGGCCAACAAGTACGTCTTCGAGGTGCTCCCCGGCGCCGACCGGCGCCAGATCAAGGCCGCCGTCGAGGCCGCCTTCAAGGTCACCGTCGAGAAGGTCAACGTCCTCGTCCGCAAGGGCAAGGTGCGCCGCAGCCGCCTCGGCGGAGGCGCCATCTACACCGAGACGCCCTCCCGTCGCGCCATCGT
>JBJTIX010000291.1:0-1858 GCA_046095205.1 Opitutia bacterium | reverse complement strand
CCCGCGCCCTCGCGAGCCGCCCGCTCGGCGCGGAGGCGCGCGCCCCTCGCCACGCTCCTGCGGCTCGGCGCTCCGGTCGGGGGCGCGGAAAAGACCGCCGCGCGCGCGGCCGCCGGACCGACGCCCTGGGGCGAGTGGGTCGAGTCCGTCCAGCCGTTCTTCTCCTCGGTGGTCGACGCCCGCCGCGCGGGCACCTGCGCCGACAACCTCTCGCCGCGCGCGGTGGTGCTGCCGCTGGCGCACGGCTGCTTCGTGGCGATCGACACCGACCTCTGCCGCGTGGCCGCGGTCTGGCGCGGCAAGGGCGTGACGGACAAGGCGCTCGCGCCCGGCTCCTACCATGACCCGGGTCGCAAGACGCCCGGCGGCCAGTCGCCGCTCCCCACGCCCGACGGCAAGCTCTGGATCGGCAACGGTCTCGTCCCCGGCTGGCAGGAGGGCCCGCTGCTCAAGCGGGACCCGCGCGAACGCGCGCCGAGCCCGGAGGAGGTCGGACGCGGCGCCCTGCCCGCCGGGATGGCGCGCCTCCGTTCGCTCCGCCTCGCGGGCGGCACGGTCACGCTGCACTATGCGGTCGGCTCCGCCGAGATCCGCGAGCGCTGGCGCGCGTCCCTGCACGAGGGCGAGCCGGTCGTCGAGCGCCACCTCTCGTTGGACGCCCATGCGCGGGACCTCCGGCTCGTCGCGGGCGCCCGCATCAACGGCCCCTCCCAGGAGCTGGAGCCCGGCCTGCGCGCGACGGGCGCGGCCGAGGCGGAGGAGGACCCCGACTACTTCGTGTTCAGGTTCCCGGCCGGCCAGGCCGCCACGGCCTGCGTGACCTACCGCGACGAGAAGGCCGCCCCGGCCCGTGAGGCCGACTTCGCGGAGCTCGGATCCGCGGGACCTCGCTGGAAAGGCGCCGTCACGACCTCCACCCGTCTCTCCGAATCCAAGGAAGCCTACGTGGTCGACGAGATCGGCCTGCCCGTCGACAACCCCTGGAAACGGGCCGTGCGGCCCTCCGACGTGCAGTTCCGGCCCGGCGGCGGCGCCTACGTGGTGACCATCGACGGCGACGTCTGGGCCGTGGCGGGACTGTCGGGCGACAACCCGCGCCCGCTCTGGAGGCGCTTCACTTCGGGACTCCATGAGCCCATGACCCTCGCGATCCGCGACGGCGAGCTCTTCGCCTTCGACCGCAACGGCAGCTGGAAGCTGAAGGACACGGACGGCGACGGCGAGGCCGACGTCCATGAGATGTTCTGCAACGCCTTCGCGCAGACGGCCGACCTGCGCGAGTTCCCCAGCACGCTGCGCGTCGGACCGGGCGGGGAATTCTTCATCGCCAAGGGCGGACAGGAGGCCGAGACGATCGGCAGGCACAACGGGAGCGTGCTCAGGATCTCCGCCGACGGCTCGCGCTTCGAGGTGCTCGGCTACGGATTCCGCCAACCCAACCTCGCGGTGCACCCGGTCACGGGCCTGGTGACCTCGAGCGACCAGCAGGGCCACTACGTTCCGAGCACGCCGATCCACGTGGTCGGCGGACGCAAGTTCTACGGCTTCCTCAGCGACAAGCTGCCCAAGGAGAGCTATCCGGCGCCGATCGAGCCGCCCCTGACGTGGATGCCGCACGCGGTGAACGCCTCCGCCCTCTCCCAGGTCTGGCTCGTGGGGGCGAAGATGGGCCCGCTCGACGGCGAGATGGTGCAGATCTGCTTCAACAAGCCCGACCTGCTGCGGGTCGGGCGCCTGACCATTCTGGCGCACCGAAGCGGCGAGCGGCTGACCATCAGGCTGCGCGATCCGGACGGTCCCGTGCGCCGGAACTTTGCCGGGCTCCGGGTGGGGCACGAAGCGCCCGACGACACGGTAG
>JBJTIX010000290.1:0-1850 GCA_046095205.1 Opitutia bacterium | reverse complement strand
CTCCCAGGCCATGCTGCTGTCGCTCTTCGAGGGCAGGGAGGTCGATTTCCTTCGCCGCAATTCCGAGCGTCCCGACGAGGTCATCCGCGCCAAGGTCGTCCGCAGCGGCCACGTCCCGGGCGGCGGCGCGGTGCAGCCGATCGTGGAGGTCGCCGGGCGCCTGCAGTTCTTCCTTCCCGGTGAGCCCCTGTTCCCCTCGCTCGGCTCCGACAACGTCCTCAAGCCCACGCTCGGACTTGCGGCGAAGGAAATCGACCTCCCTGCCCTCGAAGAGCGACAGCAGCATGGCCTGGGAGACCGGATCGTTGCGGTAGGACTGCTCCAGGATCCGGAAGCCGACCTTGCCGGCGACGTCGCGGAGGATGACGGTGTCGGGCTCCACCTGGGCGGTGGCTCCCGCGTAGGTCACGCGGCTCACGCCGGACTTCAGATCGAAGGACAGCGTGTCGCGCACGACCGCATAGCCTCCGTTGTAGATGGTGAGGGCCGGGGCGGCCTCGAGGGCGGCGGCGGCCAGGAGGACGGGGAGCAGGGTCTTGGTCATGGGGTGGGTTGTATTGTGAGGGCGTCAGGGCTTCCCCCAACACCTAAAGAGCGCCGCCGCGGGGAAATCCGTCTAACCGGAATGCGGACGTACCCGCCGACGCTGCCGGCGGCGGTATTCGGTGGGGGTGCAGCCGAGCTCCCGGCGGAAAAGGCGGTTGAAGAAGGTGACCTGCCGGAACCCGCAGGCGAGGGCCACGTCCAGGACGCTCCGGTCGCCCTCGCGCAGTTCGCGGCGTGCGGCCTGGAGGCGGAGCTGGTTCACGAACTCGCTGAAGCTGCGTCCGGAGTGGCGCTTGAACTGGCGCGCGAAGGTTGGCCGGCTGAGGCGAGAGACGCGCAGCAGGTCCTCGAGTCGCACCTCCTCGCGGAAGTTCGCCACGAGATGGCGCACCGAGCGCGAGATGGCCGCCTGATGCTCGGACTCGGCGCTGCGGGTGAAGCTGCGGGTGGCGAGGCTCGTGAGCTCGGAATCCGGACACTCGGCGATCTCGGCCAGCAGGCGCAGCAGGGCGGCCAGCTGGCCGGCGCCACGGCTGCGGGCGACCTCCTGCATCAGCCCGGCGATGCGCGCCGCCGACGCGCCGCCGACGCGCAGTCCGCGCTCGGCCCGGCGGAAGAGGCCGCGCAGTTCGAGGTTCTCGGGGAAGGCCCAGACGGGGTGGCTCTCCGGGAAATGCCACTGGATGGACAGGCCGGCGGAGGGGCCCCGGGTGTGCCAGTGGTGCGGCAGACGCTAGCCGAGCAGGACAAGGTCGCCGGCGGAGAAGGAGCCGATCGCGTCACCGATGAAGCGCTCCCCTTCCCCCTCCGTGAAGAGGGTCAGCTCCATCTCCTTGTGGAAATGCCAGTGCGCGCCCTCGCCCTGCATCGGACGCGTCCGGCCAGGCCCCAGGATGCACTCCACCTCGCTGAGCGAACGGGACCAGCGGAGCACGCGGAAGGAGTGCCCTTCAGGCAGCTCGACCTTCTCGCGGACGGCCTTCATGCGGCCTTTCGTATCACCCCGACCCGCATGGGCAAATGATAAATTGAGATAATAGTGCCGAACTCGGAGACGCGGAGCGTAGAGGACTTTCACGGCGGTGATAAAATGATCGTCCCATCATGAGCTCCCCCGTGACCTACCGTTTCTCCTTCGGCCCCTGGAACATCAGCGAGGGCGGCGACCCCTTCGGCGGGGACGTCCGCCAGGCCTTCCCCCACGAGGAGAAGTTCGCCCTCTACCGCCCCCTCGGCTTCGAGGGCGTGCAGTTCCACGACGACGACGTCGTGCCGGGCATGGACGGGCTCAAGCCGCACCAGAT
>JBJTIX010000289.1:0-3320 GCA_046095205.1 Opitutia bacterium | reverse complement strand
CCGCCGCCCGGTCGGCGCCGCCGCGTCTTTCCGTCTGGAAGTGCCGCTGCTTCGTCCCCCTGAGCATACCGTCGTCGGCCTCGCGAACGCACAGAACGCGTGGCTCGACACCCCCGCCGCCAGGAAGGCCGGCTGGGTGCGTCTGAAGGACGCCGCCGAAGCCCAGCGCTTCGCCAGCCAGGGACGCCTCGTGCTTGCCTCCGTCAGCAATCCCGACCCGACCCGCGCCGGTCACATCGCGATCGTCAGGCCGGGCGAGAAGTCTTCCGAGCTGCTCGGCCCAGGAGGGCCCCGACATCATGCAGGCCGGCGGGACCAACTTCATGCGTGCCAGCCTCAGGCGCGGTTTCGCCAACCATCCCAAGGAGTACGACGTGATCGCCTTCCACGCGCACGCCGTGGAGCTCCCCTGAGCCCCGCTCAGCGCACCGTGGCGGCGCAGACCAGTTCCAAGATGCGTGGGATGCTGTAGTTCTCCCACGCGCCGTTCTTGGGTGTGGTCACCGGGTCGTATTTCTGCCCGAAGGAGTCCGGAGGCTGCGGGATGCGGGTCAGTTCCGGGCTCCACTGCCCGTCCTTGCCGCCGAGCTTGTAGATGACCAGGTCGAGCGAGGGGACCTCGTAGAGGCAGAATCCGCCCGCGCCCGGCGTGTAGTAGGCGTCGCGCGGGGCCCCCAGGATCTGTCCCGCGTGGTTGTGCTCGAACTGCAGGCTGAAGGAGAAGTGCGGGTTGTACTTGAGCGGCTCGCGGCACTTACGGAGATAGTCCGAGGGGATGAGCTGACGTCCCTGCCAGCGACCGTCCTGCGCGAGGCAGTAGCCGAGCCTGGCCGCATCCGTGGCGCGCAGGGCGATCGAACCGGCGCCGTTGGCATGGTTCATCACCACCTCGCCGCGGTAGAGGCAGTACCCCCACGGACCCCATCCCATCGGCTTGCCCAACTTCTCGTCGACGTAGTCCGGCAGCTCTTTGCCCGTCACCTTTCGGAGCACCATCGAGGCGATGTGCGGGGCGGGGGAGGAGTAGGAGTAGCCCTCGCCCGGGCCCGCCCAGAGCGGCACGCGCAGCGAGGAGCCGTCCACGTCACGCACGTCCTGGCCCTTCGTGGCCTTGAGCGGGCTCGCCGTGCCCTTGATCACCGAAGACGGCGTGGCCCCCTCACCATTGTGTCCGGAGGTCATGCAGAGCAGGTGGCCCAGCCGGATCCCGGCCTCGCGCGGATCGCGGAGAGGAAGTCCCTCGGGGAGCAGCTCCTTGGTGTAGACGAGCGTGTCGAGGCCCTCGGGCAGGCGCGCCTTGTGCTCCTCGAGCATGATGCCGCAGGCGATGCTCGTGACCGCCTTGCCCGTGGAGGCCATGTCCGGGTTGGCGCCGCGCCGGGCCTTGCCGTAATACCGTTCCATCACCAGCCAGCCGCGGCTGACCACCAGGAGCCCGCCGTTGTCGGAGTTGGACCGCTGGGCCGCGTTCCATGCCGCATCCAGGCGCGCAAGGTCGATGCCCGCCTTCGCACGGGCCTCCTCGGCATCCTTGGGCGTGCGCCAGCCCCCCTGCGTGTCGGGCGGCGGGAAGTAATCGGCGGCCTGGCTCAGGGAGGCCGTGATCAGGAGCAGGACGGGGAGGCGCATGACTGATGCTCTCCGCTCCGCCCCGACCGGGCAAGCCCTCGCTGGACAGCCGGTTCATCGCCTGCAGGATGACTGCATGCCCCGAATCGCGTCCCTGCTGCTGTTCCTCCTCGCCGTCCGTCTCGTCGGGGCCGAACGCCCCAGCTTCCTTTTCATCCCCATTGACGACTTGAACCACTGGGTCGGTCATCTCGGCCGTCATCCGCAGGCCCGCACCCCGAACATCGACCGGCTGGCCAAGATGGGGGTCAGCTTCACCAAGGCCTACTGCACCGCCCCGGCCTGCAATCCTTCGCGCGCCTCGCTGATGTCCGGCCAGCGCCCGAGCAGCACGGGCTGCTACAACAACTCCCAGAACTGGCGGCCGGGCATCTCCGAGGACATCCTGCTCAACACCGTGCTCTCCAAGAACGGTTACCGCGTCTACGGGGCTGGTAAGATCTATCACGGGGCCGGCGACCGCGGCGGACTTTTTGACGACTACTTCCCCGGCAAGGGCGGGGACCTGCCGCTCCACCCTGACGCCAAGAACGCCGGCGTCGGCGGCATCCGTTTCGCTCCGCTGGCCTGCGCCGACGAGGACATGCCCGACCACAAGGTCGTGAGCTGGTGCATCGACAGGATGAATGAGAAGTCCGACCGGCCCTATTTCATCGGCGCAGGTCTCGTGAAGCCGCACATGCCCTTCAGCGTGCCGAAGAAATGGTTCGACCTCTTCCCCCTGGATCAGATCCAGCTCCCGCCGCACCGGGCGGACGACCTGGCCGACGTGCCTCCGTCCGGCGTCAAGATGGCCAAGCCCGACGGCGACCATGCCGCGATCGTCGCCTCAGGACGTTGGAAGGAGGCCGTTCAGGCCTATCTCGCCACCATCGCCTTCTGCGACTATCAGGTCGGCCGGCTGCTCGACGCCTGGGAGAAGTCACCCCGTCGCGACAGCACCGTCATCTGTCTGTGGTCGGACCACGGCTGGAGCCTCGGCGAGAAGTCCCATTGGCGTAAGTTCGCCCTGTGGGAGGAGCCGACCCGCACCGTCTTCATCTGGAAGGCGCCGGGCGTGACGCCGGCGGACGCCCTTTGCGCCCGTCCGGTCGACTACACCAGCGTCTATCCGACCGTCTGCGCCCTCGCGGGCATTCCGATTCCCGGGCATGTCGACGGCCGCGACATCTCGCCGCTCCTGCGCGACCCCTCCTCGACCTGGGCGTATCCCGCCATCACCACCTACGGCCGCGGCAATCACGCGGTCAGGTCGGAGGACTGGCGTTACATCCGTTACGCCAACGGCGAGGAGGAACTCTACCACGACGCCAAGGATCCGCTCGAGTACGACAACCTCGCCGCGAAGCCGGACCTCGCTGCGAAGAAGGCCGAGCTGGCCGCCTTCCTGCCCAAGACGGAGAAGCCCAACCTTCCTGCCGGCCGTGGTGGCGAGGACGGCGAGGGCGAGGCCCCCGCCAAGAAGAAGGGCAAGGGCAAGAAGAAGTGAGCCCGCCGTGCGGGCTGCTCAGCGAACTTCGAGCAGCTTCTTCATCCCGTCCATGAGGACCTTCTCGACCTCGGGGGCGACGTTCGAGGAGCGCTGCTCGGTCTCGTAGCCGCCCTCCGCGTAGGAGCAGCCCATGCCGATGTAGGCGGGGCCGTAGTCGCCGTAGGCGGCCATGGTCACCTGCAGGTCGGGCCGCATGGCC
>JBJTIX010000288.1:0-4818 GCA_046095205.1 Opitutia bacterium | reverse complement strand
CACGACATCGGCAAGAACATCGTGGGCGTCGTGCTCGCGTGCAACAACTACGCGGTGACCGACCTCGGCGTGATGACGCCCACGGAGAAGATCGTCGCGGAGGCCCTGCGCCTGAAGCCCGACTTCATCGGGCTGTCCGGCCTGATCACGCCCTCGCTCGACGAGATGATCAACGTGGCGAAGGAGCTGAAGCGCGCCGGCGTCAGCACGCCGCTGCTCATCGGCGGGGCCACGACCTCCCGCGAGCACACGGCCATCAAGCTGGCCGAGCATTACGACGGCCCGATGGTGCACGTCGGCGACGCCTCGCTGGTCACGACCGTCTGCGGCGACCTGCTCAACCCCGCCAGGCGGGAGGGATTCGTCACCGAGCTACGCACGGCGCAGGACGGGCTGCGGACCGAGTACGAGCGCCGGCAGCCGGTCGCGACGGTCACGCTGGAGGAGGCCCGCAAGCGCCCGCTCGTCACGACCGCGCCGGTCCAGCCCCCGCCCCGCAGGCCCGGGGTGACGCTGTTCGAGCGCATCGACCCCGCCGCCGTGGCCGAGATCATCGACTGGACGCCCTTCTTCGTGAGCTGGAGCCTGAAGGGGGCCTTCCCCCAGATCTTCGCGTCCGAGAAATTCGGCGCGGAGGCGCGCAGGACCTTCGACGCCGGAAGGAAGGAGCTGGACGAGATCATCCGCGCCGGGCGCGTCCACCTGCGCGGCGTCGCCGGACTCTGGCCCGCGCGCCGCGTCGGCGACGACGTCGAAGTCTACGCCGACGAGGCCCAGGCCGGGAAGATCGGGCGCTTCCACTTCCTGCGCGACCAGACCGTGCGGCCCAAGGTGACCTCCTTCCGCTCGCTCGCCGACCTGGTCTCGACCGGCAAGGGCGACCACATCGGCGCCTTCGCGGTGACGGCCGGCCGGGAGATCGAGGACTACGCCGCCTCCTTCAAGGAGAAGGACTCCTTCAGGCACATCACAATCCAGGCGCTCGCCGACCGCCTCGCGGAGGGCTGCGCGGAATGGCTGCACCGCGAGGTGCGCAAGGACCTCTGGGGCTACGCGCCCGACGAGACGCTCACGGTGCAGGAGCTCATCAAGGAGGAGTATGACGGCCGCCGCCCCGCCGCGGGCTATCCCGCCTGCCCCGAGCACACCGAGAAGGGCGAGCTCTGGCGGCTGCTCGACGCGGACCGCATCGGCTGCACGCTGACCGAGTCCTACGCGATGAACCCGGCCGCCTCGGTGTCCGGGCTCTACTTCGGCAACCCGCAGTCGATCTACTTCGACGTCGACAACCTCGGCCGCGACCAGATCGAGGACTACGCCGCCCGCAAGGGCTGGACGGTCGCCGAGGCGGAGCGCTGGCTGCGGCCGGTGCTGGGCTACAAGACCTGACGATGGACGCCCGCGAACGGGAGAAGCTGGTCGCGGCGATCGGCGCGGAGGACGCAGCGGCCCTGGAGCGCTTCCTGGCCGGCGGCGCGCTCTGCGCGCTGGTCGAGGCCGCGGACGAGGCGGGCAGCGACTGGCCGGAGTGGGGCCGGGCCGCGGCCGTGCTGCAGCGCTGGCTGGAGTCCGCGGGACGCGCCGCGGACGTGCCGCGCAAGCTCGGCTACCTCCATTGCACCTTCGAGGCGGGCCGCGCCGTCCCCTCGACGATGCGCAGCCCCCTGCCGCAGGCCGTGGCGCGCATGCTCAAGGAGCACGGCTTCGCGGAAGACGCCTGAGCCCCGGCGAGGACTGGGTCGGCACGCGGTGCCGACCCTGCCGCGATGCGTCACGGCCGCATGCGAGCGCCGTCGTGATGCGCTCGCCGCACCCTCACTTTCCTGCGGCGACCTCCGCCCGGGCCTTGGCGAGGACGTCGGCGAGCTTCACCTCGGCTCCGCCCTGCCGCTTGCTCTCGTCGGCGGCCTCCATGAACGCGTAGAGCTCGAGGGTCTCCTCGGGGCTCACCGGCGCCTTGCCGGTGCGGAACATGCCCACCACGGCCTCGAGCAGGACCTCGTAGCCGTCAAATTTTCCGATCGGCGCCTCGCCCTTCTCGCCGACGGCCGTGCCGCCGTAGGGTCCGCCCTTGGCCTTGCGGTCGGCCTCACGATAGATCCCGACGCGGCCCTCGCCCCAGTTGCCGGTGACCTGGATGAAGCCCTCCGGGGTCTTGTCGCGCTTCACCGAGACGCAGCCGAGACCCATGACCGTGTAGAGACTTTCGCAGCCGTGGACGCCGTACCAGTAGAGGTCGGGGTGGTGCGGCTCCAGGCTCGCGGGGCTGGTCGTGTGGGCGGTCTTCACGCGGCCGACGGAGCCGCGGGCGACCGCCTGCGTGCCTGCGGCGAAGCGCAGCGAGGAGGAGCAGAAGTAGGTCACCCCCGCCTTCTTGGCGGCGTCCTGGATGCGGATGACGTCGGCCAGCGAGCCCGCGATCGGCTTGTCGATGAAGACCGTCTTGCGGGCCTTGAGCACCGGCAGCAGCTGCTCGAAGTGGACGCGCCCGTCGTTGGACTCGAGCAGCACGAAGTCGACCTCGGCGCAGAGCCGCTCGATCGAACCGACGATCTCCACGCCCATGCCCCTGAGCTTCTCGGTGTACTCCGGGACGCGCGTGGTGCTTTCGGGGATGTCCTTGCTGCCCTGGGCGTAGGCGTGCGTCACGCGGAAGCCGGCGTACTTCGGCGCGTCCGCGGCGTTCTTCGGGCCCTTGTTGAAGACCGTCGTGAAGGCGACGACGTGCGAGGTGTCGAGGCCGATGATGCCGATCTTCTTCGGCGCCTCCTGCGCGAACAGGACGACGGAGGCGAGCAGGGCCGCCGCGAAGGCGGCGACGCGCGAGGGGTGCGGGGTCATGGGCCGATTAGACCCGCCGCTCCGCCGTTCGGCAAGCGCGCTCAGCCGCCGATCAGCCCGCGGACGAGGTCCCAGGCCTGCCGGGCGAGCAGCGCCCCGAGCAGCAGCCAGAGCGCCCCCGTGACCCGGTCCACGGCGCGCACCACCGCGGGCGTGCGGAGCCGCGGCCGCAGACGGTCGGCGAGGAAGGCGTAGAAGGACATCACCGTCGTCTCGGACAGCATGGCGGCGCCGACGAGCGCGAGCGCGGGACCCCAGGCGAAGACGTCGGTCGGCAGGCGCGAGGCCTGGATGATGGCGAGCAGCCAGGGGATCGTCTTCGGATTGGAGAAGTTCACCCACGCCCCGCGCAGGAAGAGCCGGAGCCCCTCCCCTTCCATGCCCTGCGCGTCGGGCAGCCCGGAGCGCGGACGGAGGACGAGCCCCGCGCCCGTGCGGAGGAACCAGGCCGCGCCCAGCACGGCCACCGCCGCGCGGCCCGCGGGGAAGCTGCCGGTCATCCAGACCGAGGCCGCGAAGGCCAGGCAGGCCTGGGGGATCTCGCCGGCGACCAGCCCGAGCGTGTGCCAGAGCGTGCGCCGGGCGCCGTGACGGAGCGCGGTCTCGACCGTGGAGAGCACGGCGGGCCCGGGCGAGAGGCTGGCGACGAAGCAGGCCGTGATGAGCAGCCCGACGTCCACGGAAGGTCAGCGCAGGACCCGCTTCCAGCGCGCGAGCTCGCGGGCCACGGCCTTCGGGCCGGGCATGCCCGTGTTCTCGCGGGCGGCGAAGGCGCGGCGGAGGCTGAACACCTCCCGCCAGCCCTTCGTGAAGGCGCGGTCGGCGGCCAGGGCGGCGGAGTCGGAGAGCCTGTCGAGCGGCACGCCGGACTTCTCGGCGGCCGCGACGAGGCGGCCGACCGCGTGGTGCGCGTGGCGGAACGGCACGCCCTTGCGCACGAGCCAGTCGGCGAGGTCGGTCGCGAGCAGCGCCGGGTCGGACGCGGCGGCGAGGCAGCGGGCCCGGTGGAACTTCGTGCCCGCGAGCGTGGCGTCGGCGACCGCGAGGGAGAGCAGCAGCTGGTCGGCGGCGTCGAAGAGCGGCGGCTTGTCGTCCTGCAGGTCGCGGTTGTAGGTGAGCGGCAGGCCCTTGGTCAGGGTGAGCAGGTGCGTGAGCGAGGCCTGCAGGCGGGCGGACTTGCCGCGGAGCAGCTCCATCGAGTCCGGATTCCGCTTCTGCGGCATGAGCGAGGAGCCGGTGGAGAAGGCGTCGGGCAGGCGCGCGAAGCCGAACTCGGCGGAGGACCAGAGCACCATGTCCTCGGCGAGGCGCGAGAGGTGGACGCCGCAGAGCGCGGCGGCGAAGCAGAACTCCGTGGCGGCGTCGCGGTCGGCGACGGCGTCCATCGAGTTGGCGGTGACGCGCGGGCGGCCCTTGGCGTCGACGAAGCCGAGCAGCCGCGCGGTCAGCTCGCGCCGGATGGGCAGCGTGGTGCCCGCGATCGCGCCGGAGCCCAGCGGGCACCAGTTGGCGGCGTCCTTCACGGCGGCGAGGCGCGCGCGGTCGCGGCCGAACATCTCGGCGTAGGCGAGGAGGTGGTGCGCGACGGAGACCGGCTGGGCGCGCTGGAGGTGGGTGTAGCCCGGCAGGACCACGTCGGCGTTGGCGCCGGCGAGCTTCACGAGCGTGCGGAGCAGCGAGAGCCGGGCCGCGTCGGCGGCGTCGCACTGGTCCTTGATCCACAGGCGCACGTCGGTGGCGACCTGGTCGTTGCGGGACCGGGCGGTGTGCAGCTTGGCCGCGGCGGGCACGCGCTTCGTCAGCGCGGACTCGATGTTCATGTGCACGTCCTCGAGGTCGCGGTTCCAGGCGAACTTGCCGGCGGCGATTTCCTTGGCGATCCCGTCGAGGCCCCGCAGGATGGCGTCGCGCTCGCGCTTGGTGAGGATGCCTGCCTGGGCGAGCATCGTGGCGTGGGCCTTCGAACCGCGGATATCC
>JBJTIX010000287.1:0-7247 GCA_046095205.1 Opitutia bacterium | reverse complement strand
GAACACCGGAGATATTGAAAATCGCGTTTTCTTTTTGGGAACCCGCGATCCATATCGCCGGGTTCACCAGGTGTAAGGTTGACTTTACGGTAGACCGTATTGTCGCACAAAAAAATGAACTCTCAAAGAACCGGAATGGGCCTTCCAGCAAGGGAAGGGAGGGCGGACGGTGATGGCAGTTGGTGGTTGGTCAACGCCTTTTTCGAATTTGGACAGGTTTTTTAAAACCCGCGCATTTCGCACCGAACGATCCAATGAACGTTCTTCCGTGAGGAAGGAAGTTCAAGATTGCCGAAGAAAAACGCGCCTTTCAAGCGTTTTCTTGATTTTTTGACATCCCAATTAACATATTTAAAAACTTATAAATCAACGACTTACATCTGATAGATTAAGTTTTTACTTATTTTTGACAATCAAGGTTAACCCTGCCCTGTTATCGGGCCCTACGGGGAGCAAAAAGGCGGGGCCGCCACTCGGTCTCGTCAGCGGTGCGGAGCCGACGCAGGATGGCGGCATGGGATTCGCATTCATCCTGTCGATGCTGGCGGCCGCCGTGCCTCCGGGAGGCGACGTCGACCATGCGGCCGACGACCGCGCGATCTTCCAGAAGCTGGAGAAGGCGACGACGGCGCTGGTCGAGAGCGGGACGCCGCTCGGCAAGGAGGAGCGGCTGCGCCAGTGCGCGCGGGCAAAGTCAGCCCGGGCGATCGAGCTTGCGAAGGCGAACACGACGCCGATCCCCGCGGAGGAATCCTACCGCCGCGCCGCCCAGGCGGGCGTGCTCATCTGCGCGGCCTACAAGTGCGGCAAGTGCGATCGCTGGCACCACAGCTGGTCGAGCGGCTTCGCCGTGCATCCGTCGGGCATCATCGCGACCAACCACCACGTCGCGGTGCACGAGACGGCCGAGGCGATGGGGGCGCTCACCGCCGACGGACGCTTCCTGCCCGTCGTGGAAGTGATCGCGGCGCGACGCACGCACGACGTGGCGCTGCTGCGCGTCGACCTCGGCAAGGGCGGCCCCCTCTCCGCCCTGCCCCTCCGCGACGACGCCCCCGCGGGGACGCGCATCCTCTGCTACGGCAACCCCTCCAACGGATTCGGCTGCCTCACCGACGGGGTGCTCACGCGCTACGTCAGGACGGAAGGCCCGGAGCGCCAGGGCGCGGTCTTCATGCAGATTTCGGCCGACTACGGCGGCGGCTCGAGCGGCGGGCCGGTGCTCGACGACCGCGGCAACGCGCTCGGCATGGCGGCCTCGACCTCGCCGATCCTGACGCCCGCCAAGACGGGCGCCGACGGCAAGCCCCTGGAACGGACGCTGCAGATGGTACGGCACAACTGCGCGACGTCCCGCGCGCTGCTCGAGATCGCGGGCGCGCGCTGACCTCAGGCATGCCCCGGCGTGCGGGGGAAGGCGGTGACGTCCCGGATGTTGGCCTCGCCGGTCAGGAACATCAGCATGCGCTCAAAACCCAGCCCGAAGCCGGCATGGGGCACGGTGCCGTAACGCCGCAGGTCGAGATACCACCGGTAGGCCTCCAGATCCAGGCCGTGCGCGCGCATCGCCGCCTCGAGGCGCGCGGGACGCTCCTCGCGCTGGCTGCCTCCGACGATCTCGCCCACGCCGGGGACGAGCACGTCCATCGCGGCCACGGTGCGTCCGTCGTCGTTCTGGCGCATGTAGAAGGGCTTGGCGGACGAGGGATAGTCCCGGACGGTGACGGGGCCCTTGAAACGCTCCTCGGTCAGCCAACGTTCATGCTCGGACTGCAGGTTCTCGCCCCACTTGACGGGATACTCGAAGGCGCGGCCGGACCCCAGCAGCATCTCGACGGCCTCGGTGTAGGTGATCCGGGCGAAGGGAAGCTCCGCGACCATCCGGAGCCGCTCGAGCAGCCCCTTGTCCACGTAGGCGTTGAAGAACTCGAGCTCCTCCGGGCAACGCGCCAGGGCCTCTCCGACCAGGTGCTTCACGAGGGCCTCGGCGCAGTCCATGTCGCCCGCAAGGTCGCAGAAGGCCATCTCGGGCTCGATCATCCAGAACTCGCTCGCATGACGGCTGGTCTGCGAGTTCTCGGCGCGGAAGGTCGGGCCGAAGGTGTAGACGTCGCCCAGCGCGCACGCGAGCGTCTCGGCCTCCAGCTGGCCCGAGACGGTGAGGAAGGCCTGCCGCGCGAAGAAGTCCGCCGTCCAGTCGACGCCGCCGTCCTCACGTCGCGGCGGAGCCGCGGGATCCAGCGTGGTGACGCGGAACAGCTCGCCGGCGCCCTCGCAGTCGCTGGCGGTGATCACGGGGGTGTGGACGTAGGCGAAGCCGCGCGACTGGAAGAACTCGTGGACGGCCATGGCCATGCGGCTGCGAACGCGCAGGGCGGAGCCGATGCGGTTCGTGCGGGCGCGCAGGTGCGGGATGGTGCGCAGGAACTCGGGGGTGTGGCCCTTCTTCTGCAGGGGGAACGCGGCGTCGGCCTCGCCCACCAGGCGGAAGGCCGCGGCCTTCAGCTCCCAGCGCTGGCCCTTGGCCGGAGAGGGCACCAGCTGGCCGTCGACGGCCACCGAGGCGCCGGTCAGCACCGAGGCGACCGCCTCGGCCCCCGGCACGGAGTGGTCGACGACGGCCTGCAGGTTCCGGAGGCAGGAGCCGTCGTTGATCTCGACGAAGGAGAAGCCCTTGGCGTCGCGGCGCGTACGCACCCATCCGCAGACCGTGACGTCCGTCAGGGGAGCTTCGGACGCCAACGCTTCGCGGACCTTGATGCGCATGCCCACAATCTGTCCGCCGGGACGGGCTGGACAAGCCCGGACGTCCCCTCAACCTCTGACGCCGACCATGAACGCCCTCGAGCAGCTCCGACAGCACACCAAGGTGGTCGCCGACACCGGCGACTTCGCGGCCATGAAGGCCTTCAAGCCCCTGGACGCCACGACCAACCCGAGCTTGATCCTCAAGGCCGTGCAGATGCCCGAATACCGGGCGCTGCTCGACAAGGCCGCGCAGGACAACCGCGCCAAGGGCGTACAGGCCGCGGTCGACGCCCTGCTCATCGCCTTCGGCACCGAGATCCTCAAGATCGTGCCGGGCCGCGTCTCGACCGAAGTCGACGCCCGGCTCTCCTTCGACAAGGCCGCCACGGTCGCCAAGGCCAAGGAGCTGATCGCGCTCTACGCCGCCGCCGGCATCCCCAAGGAACGCATCCTCATCAAGATCGCCTCCACCTGGGAGGGCATCCAGGCGGCGCGCGAACTCGAGCAGCAGGGCATCCGCTGCAACCTCACCCTGCTCTTCTCCTTCGCCCAGGCGGTCGCCTGCGCCGACGCCAAGGTGCAGCTCATCTCGCCGTTCGTCGGCCGCATCTACGACTGGCACAAGAAGTCCCAGGGCGCCAACTGGAACGAGGCCGCCTCCGCCGGCGCCAACGACCCCGGCGTGCAGTCGGTCCGCCGCATCTTCGCCTACTACAAGCGCAACGGCATCAAGACCGAGGTCATGGGCGCCTCTTTCCGCAACACCGGCCAGATCAAGGCGCTGTGCGGCTCCGACCTGCTCACCATCGCCCCCAACCTGCTCGACGAGCTCTCCAAGGACTCCGCCGAGGTGCCCAAGGTGCTCGACGCGGCCAAGGCCGGCACCGAAGGCGAGACGCTCAAGGCCTGGGGCGAGAAGGAGTTCCGCTGGAACCACAACGAGGACGCGATGGCCACGGAGAAGACGGCCGAAGGCATCCGGCTGTTCGCGATCGACGGCAAGAAGCTGGACGACCTGGTCGCCAAGGCCATCGGCTGAGCGAGCCGCCAGTCACTCAATAAGGCCGGGCCCGAAGCCCGGCCTTATTTTTTGGCCCGGAACAGCGACGCCACCAGGAAGGCCAGGCCGGAAAAAAAGTAGAACCAGCCAGTAGGCAGCAGCCAGAAGGGCTCATGAAGGAAGCCCTCCGCGTCCACATGGCCGCCGATCTCGCGATGCAGCCAAAAGCAGAGGCTGCCCAGGCCGAAGCAGGCCATCGAGCCCAGGTGGCAGATCGCGCCGCGCATCAGCGCTGCGCCCGCCGCTGACGAACGGCCTCGAACAGCACGATGCCGGCCGCCATGGAGACGTTGAGCGAATCGGAAAGCCCGGCCTGCGGAATCGAAATCTTCTCGTCGGCCGCGCTCAGCAGGAATTCGCTCAATCCGTCCTTCTCGGAGCCGAGCAGCAGGGCGACAGGACCGGCGCAGTCGACGTCCCAGAAGGCCTGCTTCGCCGCCGGCGTGGTCGCGAGGGTGCGTACGCCTGCCGCCTTCAGCCAGGCCAGCGCCTCGGCGGAGGCGGCGACCGCCACGGGCACCGAGAACAGCGCGCCCTGGGAGGAGCGCACGACGTTGGGATTGAAGAGGTCGGTCACCGGATCGCAGACGATCACGGCGTCGCACCCGGCGGAGTCCGCGGTGCGGAGCAGGGCGCCGAGATTGCCGGGCTTCTCGACGGACTCGACCACGAGCAGCAGGGGCCGGGCCGAGGCCTTGATGCGAGCCAGGGAGCAGTCCCAGGTGCGGGCGACGCCCAGCACGCCGTCGGGGCCCTCGCGTCCGCTCACCTTCTCGAAGGCCGAGGCGCCGAGCCGGCAGACCGGGGCGCGGGCCGCGCGGGCCCGGGCGAGGATCGCCTCGCCCTCCGGTCCGCGGAACATCTCGGGACAGAAATAGACCTCCTCGACCTGGACGCCGCGGTCGAGCGCGCGGCCGAGCTCGCGGCAGCCCTCCACGAGGAAGAGCCCGCGGGCCTCCCGCTCCGGACGGTCGCGCAGGCGGGCGAGCGCCTGGACGCGCGGATTCTGCCTGCTCTGGATCGCCTCTTCGGACACGCCACAAGTGAGCCCCAAGGCGGGCCCGGCCGCAAGGCCTCGCTTGGGCCGAGGGGATAAGTCTCGACCTCCCCCCGGTCAGGTGGAACTTGTGCGCATGGCCGAGTCTCGCAAACAGCCCAAGTTCCGGGACGGGCCCTTCACCTACCATCAGGAGGTCGAGCTCGAGATCTCCTCCCTCACCAACCTCGGCGACGGACTGTCCCGCAAGGACGGCTGGGTGGTGTTCGTCCCCGGCGCGCTGCCAGGCGAGAAGGTCGTCGCGCGCATCTGGCACAACTCCGCCAACTTCTCCCGCGGCGACCTCGTCCGCGTCCTCACGCCCTCGCCGCACCGCGTGCAGCCGCGCTGCGAGCTGTTCGGCGAATGCGGCGGCTGCCAGTACCAGAACCTGGCCTACCCGCAGCAGCTGGAGTGGAAACGCAGGCAGGTGCAGGAGGCCTTCGAAAGGCTGGGCGGGATCAGGGCCGAGGTCGACCCCTGCCATCCCTCGCCCAGGCAGTACGGCTACCGCTCCAAGATCACCCCGCACTTCATGACCCCGCGCCGGCCCGACTTCCCCATCGGGTTCCTCGCCGCGGGCACCTCGCGCCGGGTGGTCGACGTGCCGAAGTGCCCGATCACGACCGACGCGATCAACGCGGCCTACGCCCGCGTGCGCCGCGAGATCCGGAGCGAACCCGGACGCTTCGAGCGCGGCGCCACCCTGCTCTTCCGCGACTGCGCGGAGGGCGTGGTGACCGACCCAAGGGCGGTCGTGACGGAGAAGGTCGGCGGGCTCACGCTGCGCTTCCTCGCCGGCGAGTTCTTCCAGAACAACCCCTCCGTGCTCCAGGAGTTCGTCGCGCACGCCGTCGGACTCGCCCGCGACTCGGGCGCCCGGCACCTCGTGGACGCCTACTGCGGCTCAGGCCTGTTCGCGCTCTCCGCCGCGCCGCACTTCGAGTCCGTCAGCGGGGTCGAGGTGAGCGCCGAGGCCGTGCGCAAGGCCGCCGAGAACGCGGCGCTGAACCGGCTGCTCAACTGCCGCTTCATCGCCGGTTCGGCCGAATCCATCTTCGCCGGCCTGCCCGTGAAGGGCGCGGACACGGCCGTGATCGTCGATCCGCCCCGCCGCGGGTGCGACGAACCCTTCCTCGCGCAGCTGGACGCCTTCTCGCCCCGGCGCATCGTCTACGTGAGCTGCGCGCCGGACACGCAGGCGCGTGACGCCAAGACCCTGGCCGCGATGGGTTGGAGGCTGGTCGGAGTCAGGCCCTTCGACCTGTTCCCGCAGACGCGCCACGTCGAGAGCGTGGCGGCCTTTGAGCGGGGCTGAGCCCCCGGACGGCCCGCAGGACCGCCCGGGAGCCCCGTCTCAGCCCTGCGGGGCGGCCGGCGCGGCGTCCTCGTCCTCGGCCTTCTCGACCTTGGAGATGCCGAGCAGCGTCTCGCCCTCCTTGAGGCGCATGACGCGCACGCCCTTGGTGGCGCGGCCCGCGGTGCAGCGGATGTCGGCGACCTTGGTGCGGATGGACTGTCCGCCCTTCGTGAGGAGCATCACCTCGTCGTCCTCGCGGACGCTGAGGGCGCCGGCGACGCCCGCCTCGGTGCTGATGGCTATGACGCCCTTGCCGCCGCGGGACTGCTTGCGGTACACGGGCTCCTTGGTCTCGGGATCGTCGAAGGGCGTGCGCTTGCCCACGCCGTCGATGCCGACGACGAGGAGCGTGCAGGCCGGGTCGACGATCTCCATCGCCTTCACGAGGTCGCCCTTGGAGAGGTTCATGCCGATCACGCCGGTGGTGTCGCGGCCCATCGAGCGTACGTCGGACTCGTGGAAGCGGATGGACATGCCGGACTGCGAGATCATCACGACCTCGTTGTCGCCGCTGGTCAGCTTGACCGAGATGAGCTGGTCGCCGTGCTCGATGTTGACGCCGATGATGCCGCCCTTGCGGACGTTGGCGTACTTCTCGAGGCCGGTCTTCTTGATCGTGCCGTTGGCGGTGCACATGACCAGGAAGCGGCCCTCGTCGAAGTTCGGGACGCAGACCATGGCCGCGAGCTTCTCGTCCTCCTTGAGGTCGAGCAGGCGGGCGATGGACTTGCCGCGGGAGGCGCGGGCGGCCTCCTCGATCTCGTAGACCTTCTCCACGTAGACCCGCCCGTTGTTCATGAAGAACATCATGTGGTCGTGCGTGTTGGCCGTGAAGAGGTGCTCGATGAAGTCGGCGTCCTCGTCGGCCGGCATCTTGGCCAGTTCGGCGCCCTTCGTGCCCTTGCCGCCCCGCTTCTGGAGGCGGTACTGGGCGACCGGCGAGCTCTCCATGGAGGACGTGGTCGCCAACGAGGGCTGCGTGGTCACGGTCTCCCACGCCGGCTTCATCAAGCGCACGCCGGTCGCCCAGTACCGCCTCCAGA
>JBJTIX010000286.1:0-6294 GCA_046095205.1 Opitutia bacterium | reverse complement strand
GAACGCCTCCCCCCACCCCCCGGGACCCCTCATGGTGCTTCCGAACCCCGAGGTGGGCGAGCTGTCCGGTCTCTCGGCCGCCGAGCGCGCCGAGATGATGGAACTCATCGTGCGCTGCCAGGCGGTGCTCGGAACGGTCATGCGCCCGGCCGGCTTCAACGTCGGTCTGAACGCCGGCAGGGTCGCGGGAGCCGGCCTGCCCGGTCACCTGCACTTCCACGTCGTCCCGCGCTGGGAGGGCGACCATAACTTCATGCCGGTCGTGGGCGACACGCGGCTGCTTTCCCAGAGTCTTTCGGAGCTCTGGGAAAAACTCTCCGCCGCCTTCCGGGGCTAGGCGCTTGTCCTCCTCCCGCGCAGGTCCCAGTCTCACCCCGATGCCCGAGCAGACGCTCACCTTCGCCGAAGGCCGCCACCGTTCCGCGCTCCATTGCGGCTCCGACTCGCTGCTCGCCGAAGCGGAGGCCGCGCTGGGCGCCAAGATCGTCGCCCGCGACGCCTGGATGGAGTGCAAGGGCACCAAGGCGGCCCTCGCGCGCACGGAGGCCTTCTTCGCGGTCATGGAGGCGGCCCGTTCGCAGGGCATGCTGATCCGCCCCGATGACTTCCGTCGCGCGCTGCACGCCGCGGCCGAGGACCGGCTCGAGCCCTGGCGGGAGCTGGTGACCCAGCCGGTGGTGCTCGCGCTCAGGCGCATGAGCGTGGTGCCACGCACGTTTTCGCAGAAGCGCTACCTGCAGTCCGTCCTCCGCACCGACATCACCTTCGGCGTCGGTCCGGCGGGCACGGGCAAGACGTACCTGGCCATGGCCGCCGCGGTCAACGCGCTCACGCAGGGCCATGTGCGCAGGATCATCCTGACGCGCCCGGCGGTCGAGGCGGGCGAGGCGCTGGGCTTCCTCCCTGGAGACCTGCGGGAGAAGATCCTGCCCTACCTGGTGCCGCTCTACGACGCGCTGCACGACATGCTGGGCAAGGACGAGACGGCCCGGATGATCGAGCGCAACGTCATCGAGGTCGCGCCCCTGGCCTACATGCGCGGCCGCACGCTCTCCGAGGCGTTCGTGGTCCTCGACGAGGCCCAGAACGCCACGACCGAGCAGATGATGATGTTCCTGACGCGTCTCGGTGAGAAGAGCCGCATGGTCGTGACGGGCGACCCTACGCAGGTCGACCTGCCGAGGTCGCGTCTCTCCGGCCTGCATGAGGCGCTCGCCGCGCTGGAAGGGGTCCCGGGTGTCGAGATCTGCCGCTTCGACGAGGCGGACGTGGTCCGTCATTCTCTGGTCGAAAGGATCGTCCGGGCCTACGCCCGCCACCGGAGGTCCCAGGGCTGATGCCGCGGGAGGTCCAGGTCGCCCAGCGACGCCGCGGCGTCGAGGTCGCCCCGGCCTCGGTGCTCCGCGTGGTCCGCGCCCTCGACCGCCGTCGCGGGCCGCGCTGTCCGGCGGGCACGCTGTCGGTGGCCTTCGTCGGCGACCGGGAGATCGCGCGGCTGCACGCGGAGTTCCTGGACGACCCCTCGGTCACCGACGTCCTCACCTGCCCCGGCGAGCCGCATCCGGGCGAGCCCTTCGCCGGCGAGATCTGCATCAACGTGGACCAGGCCCGGCGCGCCGCCCGCGAGCACGGGCATGCGCTCTCGGCCGAACTGAGGCTCTACCTGGTCCATGGCTGGCTCCACCTCGCCGGATTCGACGACGGCACGCGGCGCGAGGTGGCCGCCATGCGGGCCGCGGAGTCTTCGGCGCTGTCCGCCCTGGAGCGCGCGGGTCTCCGTCTCCGGGTGAAGGAATAGGTTGGCCCGGTTCGGTCGAACCGTTCCATCATCCGTCCATGTCCCGTACGGTCCTCATCTACTCGGGCGGCGTCGACTCGACCGTGCTGCTCGCCCACCTCCGGGCGGAGGGCAGGGAGGTGCACGCCCTCTCGGTGGACTACGGCCAGCGTCACCGCCGGGAGCTCGAGGCCGCACGGGCGGTCTGCGCCCATTATGGGACGCCGCACCGCGTGGCCGATCTCCGCGCGCTGGCCCCGCTCTTCGGATCCAACGCCCTGACGGACGGAGGGGTCGAGGTTCCGGAGGGGCATTACGAGGCCGAGAGCATGAAGGCCACCGTCGTCCCCAACCGGAACATGCTGCTCATCTCGGTGGCCGCCGCATGGGCCATCAGCCTGCGCGCGCAATCGGTCGCCTACGGCGCGCACGGCGGCGACCATGCGATCTACCCCGACTGTCGTCCCGAGTTCGCCGAGGCGCTCGATCGCGCCGTGCGTCTCGCGGACTGGCATGAGGTCGGCCTGGAGCGCCCCTTCGTGAAGATGGACAAGACGGCCATCGTCCGCCGCGGCGCCGAGCTGGGGGCGCCCTTCGGGCTGACCTGGTCGTGCTACGTGGGCGGGGCCCGCCATTGCGGACGGTGCGGCACCTGCGTCGAGCGCAAGGAGGCCTTCCGGCTGGCGGGGGTGCCCGACCCGACGGATTACGCGGGCTAACCTAATCGTGTTCTTTAGGCGGGCTTAAACGCTCCCCCGCCGGACATTGGGCGTTGAGCGCCCTCGGCCGTCGGTCAGCTTCACCGCGTGCCGAACGCGCTGCGCAGGATGATCGCATGGGCCGCCCTCGTGGCGTGGCTCGGCGCGTCCGGCCTTTCGTGGGACCTGCTGCAGGTCGTCGCGTGGGTGAGGATGTCGGCCGAAAACGCGCGCACGATGGACGTGGCCTCCGCCGTCACCAAGACGATGAAGGACGCGCCCTGCTCGCTCTGCTGCGTGGTCAAGGCGGGGCGTGCATCGACGGAGTCGTCCGCTCCGCTCGCCAAGCGAGACCAGGAGAAGGCCAAGGAGAAGTCCCAGGCCTGCGTCTGGAAGGAGCCCGCGCTGGATTCGCCCGACCATGATTTTCTCGCCCTTGCCGCCTTCGGGTCGCACTGGGCCCCGGGGCCGTTGATCGAAGTTCCGGTGCCTCCGCCGAAGCGGGAGGCCTGAACCACCCGCCGGAGGTATTCCGGCACGCGGCTTCCATTCTTCCAACATCGCCGGGCCCCCGCGGGCTCGGTCGCGCCCATGGGCGGCTTTGCCGCATCGTCCATGGTGGCGCCTTCAAAATAGACATCATGAGTGCTTCACCTTCGGAGATCCCCGGCGTCCGCCGGACCTTCCTTCTCGGCGCCCTTTCATTGGGGCTCCTGACCGCCGCGTCCGACGCCTGCCCCTGCGGCTGCGTGCGGGTCTGCGTCGACAATCTCGCCGACCGCGCGGCTCCCGCCGCCGGCGCCTACACGTTGGACGTCCGTTATGACTCCATCGATCAGGATGAGCGCAACAACGGCGCCCACGCTCACTTCACCGCCAGGCATCGCAACGTGACGGCCACGGTCGAGACGAGCATCGGCGGCGTCGACTGGTATCTGGTCGCTCCCCGCATCGACCGCAGGATCTCGACGGCCGCGGCCAGCGGCAAGGCGGTCGGGCTCGGCGACGTCTCACTGGGAGGACGATTCAAGGTCACGGACCATCTGCTCATCGCCGGCGTCAAGCTGCCCACCGGCGCCGACGACCTCGCGCTCGTGGCGCCCCGGCGCTACCTCCAGCCCGGGACCGGTTCGACCGACCTCATCCTGGGGATCAGGCGCGACCATCCCGCCTCGTCGGGATCCCCCGCGGTCTTCTGGCAGGTGATCGGACAGGCGCCGGTCGCCTACGATGACCTGTTCCGTCCCGGGGCCTCGTTCTCCGGCACCGTCGGGGTGAGGCATCCTCTGTCCGAGCGGCTCTCGCTGTCCGTCCAGGGAACGCTGATCCGTCAGTTCCGCGACCGGAACGGCATGGCCTCGGCGGACGCCGCCTACGCCGAGGACCTGGAGAGCGCCGTGTTTTCGTCGCACCTCGCCGGAGGGCTGACCTGGAAGCTCGGCGAGGCCGGCAGCGTCTACCTGTATTACAGCACCGTGCTCAACGTCGTGAACAAGGCCTACCGCAACACCGGGGCCGTCGTGAACCCGGTCCACTCCACCGACGTGCTTTCGCTCGGGTTCAACTGGAGGTTCTGAGCCCCGTCGCGACGGAATGCGGGCCCGCCTCCGCGAGGACGGCGGGCCCTTTCTTCGCCCCCCGGATGAAGGGCCTTGCGGCCTCCCTCCGCCCGCCCTATCCCCGCACCTGCCGCATGATTACCTGCAGCAAGACCTACCGGGACATCCCTTTCGCCCACCGCCAGCACCGGCACGAGGGGCACTGCTCTTTTCTGCACGGTCACAACTGGTCGGTGGAGATCGAGTTCGCCTGCAGCGCGCTCGACGAGCGCGGCTTCGTCGTCGATTTCGGCGGGCTTGGCTATCTCAAGGACTGGATCGCCCGCCATCTCGACCATGCCTGCGTCTTCTCGGCCGACGATCCTGTGCGCGATGACGTCCTCGAGGCCTTTCCCCGGCTCTTCCACCCCCTGATCGTGCCTTACTCGGCCTCGGCCGAGGGCATCGCCCGCTTCCTTTTCGAGACCTTCGACCCCATGGTGCGGGAGAAGTCCGGCGGCCGGGCCTGGATCCACCAGCTGATCCTCCACGAGGACACCAAGAATTCCGTCCGGTATCGTCCGGACGCCTGACATGGCCTCGGTCTACCCCGTGAACGAGACCTTCCTGAGCTGGCAGGGGGAGGGCGTGCATAACGGGCGTAAGGCCTTCTTCATCCGCCTTCAGGGATGCCCCGTCCGTTGCGAGTGGTGCGATTCCGCCTCCACCTGGCATCCCGACCATGTTCCCGCCAAGGTTCGCAAGGCCACCGCCGAGGAGCTGGCAGCCGAAGCCGCCGAGGCGCGCCCCGAATTCGTCGTCATAACCGGAGGCGAGCCCTGCGTCCACGACCTCAAGCCCCTGTTGGCCGCCCTCGCCGCCCGGGGCGTCCCGGCGCATCTCGAGACCTGCGGAGCTTTCGACATCCCCGACGGCTTTGCCTGGGTCACCGTCAGCCCCAAGTGGGCCAAGCCGCCCACCGCCGCCGCCCTGACTCGGGCGGACGAGGTCAAACTCATCATCGAAACCCCTGATTCCGCGGATCGTTGGACTGCGGCCGTGGGCGGGAGCTGGTCCAGCCGGCATGTCTGGCTTCATCCCGAGTGGTCCCGCCGGGGGGATGCGGCCGTGCTGGCCTCCATCACCGACCGGGTCAAGCGCCTGGGGCCGCCCTACCGGGCAGGATGGCAGACGCACAAGCCCTACGCGGCCGATTCGGCCGACCCCCGGGCCCGTCCGCCAGCCCCGCTCGGGGGCGACCCCTCCCGGGGGTTCTGAGCCGCCCGAGGGGCGGACCGGAGGCGTCCGTCATCTTGCCGCGCTTTTTGCTTCACACCGTCGGCGAACCCTCATTCATCACGGACTCATGACCCGCCACGCAGTTCTCGCCCTGGAAGACGGAACAATTCTTCGGGGGAGGGCGTTCGGGGCCTCGGTCACGGTCTGCGGCGAGGCCGTGTTCAACACGAGCATGAGCGGGTACCAGGAGATCATCACCGACCCTTCTTATTTCGGACAGATCGTGACGATGACCGCGCCGCAGATCGGCAACTACGGCGTCAACGAGGAGGACCTCGAGTCCTCGCGTCCGCACGCCGCCGGCTTCGTCGTGCGCGAGCTCTCGCCCGTCGTGTCCAACTGGCGCGCCACCTCCGACCTGGGTTCGTGGCTCGCCAAGCACGGCATCCCCGGCATCGAGGGCCTCGACACCCGCGCGCTCACCAAGAAGCTGCGGGTCGCGGGCGTGATGAAGGCCTGCCTCTCCACCGAGGGCATCACCGACGCCCAGGCCCTTGAACGCGCGCGCGCGTGGTCGGGCACCGTCGGCGCCGACTTCGTCAAGGAGGTCACTTGCAAGGCCCCCTACCACTTCAACGCCAAGGCGGGTTCCTGCGACCCCTTCACCGTGCCCGGCACCGCCCTCTACAAGCCCAAGGAGCGCCCCGTCCGGTACCGCATCGCGGCCTACGATTTCGGAGCCAAGACCTCCATCTTCCGCCGCCTGGTGGCCTCCGGCTTCGACGTCCACGTCTTCCCCGCCACCACCACCGCCGCCGAGATCCGCAAGTTCAACCCCGACGGCGTGTTCCTCTCCAACGGACCCGGCGACCCCGCGGCGCTCAAGTACGCGCACGAGGCCGTGGCCGACCTGATCAAGACCTACCCCGTCTTCGGCATCTGCCTCGGGCACCAGATCCTGGCGCTGGCGCTGGGCGGGACGACCTCCAAGATGAAGTTCGGTCACCGCGGCGCGACCCAGCCGGTGATGGACCTGGCCACG
>JBJTIX010000285.1:0-16320 GCA_046095205.1 Opitutia bacterium | reverse complement strand
ACTTCCTGTTCTCGCTGGCGCTGGCCGTCCCCGGGATGCTGTCGGCGCTCTGGGCGCGCCGGCACCTCAGGGACGCCTAGGGACGACCACCAGCTCCTGCTCGCGGTCCTTGCGGAGCCATGCGCGCGCGTAGCCCGAGACTTCGGCCGGACCGGCGGAGCCCAGGATGCGCTCCCATTGGGAGTCGAAATTGGCGCCGAGGCCGACGAGCTCCCGCATCATCGCCGACTGCACCCGGGCGCCCGGGGACTGCCGCGACTGGCGGCGGCCCACACGCATCCTGCGTTTCACGTCCTCGATCTCCCCGGGGATGAAATGTCCCGCCCGGATGCGTTCAAGCTCGGCGCGCATCTCGCGCAGCACCTCGGCCTCCGCGCCCGGCGCGGTCCCGGCGTAGAGGTAGAACATGCCCTGGTCGACCGTCTCGACACGGCTGGCACCGACGAAGTAGGCGAGCCCGCGCTCTTCGCGGACGCGGCGGAAGAGGCCGGAGGCCATCCCGCTCAGCAGCTCGTCGACGATGCTAGAGGCCACGACCTCGTCGGTGCCGAAGCCGCAATGGGGGAAGGCCAGCGAGATCACGGCCTGCTCCCCGACCGCCTCGAGCCTTGCGGCGGACGCGGGCGCGGCCTTGTGCCGGCCGAACGTGCGCCGTTCAAAGGGAGCCCCGGGAAGACCGCCGAAGCGGTCGTGGACGAACGCCATCGCACGGTCGGAGTCGAAGTCGCCGGAGAAGCCCAGCACGAGGTTGCGCGGGGTCACCAGGGTGCGGTGCAGCGCGCGCAGGTCGTCGAGTTCGACGGCACCCAGCGTGTCCGCGGTGCCTCCCGAGTCGACCGACAGCGGATGCGATCCGAAGAACTGCCGCAGCAGCGCGAGCCTGGCCTTCTCGACGATGTCGTCCTCGGCCTCTTTGCACGCGGCGATGTGCGCGGCCTTCTCCTGGTCGAAGGCCGCAGGATCGAACGTCGGCTGCAGCAGCCCGCCGGCCACCAGTGCGGTCACCCGGTCGAAGTCGGAGACCAGTCCCTCGCCCCAGAGCCCGCAGCTCAGCTGCGACGCGAAGTCGCCGAAGCTCAGGCCGAGCGCGTCGGTCTCGGCGGAGATGTCGGCACGCGACCGCCCCGCTGCGTCCTTCGTCAGCATGGTGGCGAGGAGCGAGGTCGTGCCGCGCCTGTCCGGGCCCTCGTAAGGCCCCCCCGCGGAGAGGAACGCCCCGAAGCCGGCCTTGGGCAGCGCCTTGTCGTGCTGGAGCACGACGCGCACGCCGTTGTCGAGCGTACGGACCTCGAATTCGGCTTCGCGGCCGTTCTTGCCGGCCTTGCGGACGGACCTGGCCTTGGACGGTTCGCGACGCAGGACTCCGGCGGTGAGGTTGTCGGGCGTGAGCCAGCGCGCACCCTCGGCGGCGACCTCCGCCACGCCGAGCGCGGCCATCTGCCGGATGGAGCGCAGGGTCCAGCCGACATCGTGCCCGGCCGCCGCGGTGGAGGCGGCCCGGCTCGTCAGGCCCTGGATCGACTTGAGGCCGTTGACGAGCCCGACCACGGTCTGCCGGCGGAACTTGCCCAGGGACGCCTCGTCGACCCCGTTGCGAAGCGTGGCGGCGGCGATCTCGGCGATGGCGTCCCCGATGGCGGCGGAGTCCGCCGAGGCGTCGGCGTTCCAGCCCGCCCAGGTCAGTCCCACCTCTCGCGTGCCGAAGACCGAGATGTCGACCCCATGCACCAGTCGGCGCTTCTCACGGAGCTCGGTCCAGAGGGGCGAACTCTGCCCCGATCCGAGGATGCTGACGAACGCGTCGTACGCCTGACGACCCTGGTCGAAGAGCGCCGGGGAGCGCCAGCAGCAGACTCCGCGCAACGTGCTGACGTCGCGGACCACCTCCAGATGGCGGGCGGCCGCCTGGGGCGGCTCCGAAGCCGGGGAGGAATCCACCGGCGACCGGCGGGCGTGCCGGCCGAACCAGCGCTCCGCCGACTCGAAGGCCTGCTCCGTGGACATCGAGCCGCCGATGGCGAGCACGACGTTGGAGGGCGCATAACGCTCGCGGTGGTAGCTCCGGATGTCATCGGGGGTGATGGCCACGAACAGCTCCCGGTGACCGATGATCGGGTGACGGAAAGGATTGCGGCGGATCGCCTCGGCCAGCACCGCCTCGGCCAGCACCGAGTCGTGGTCGTCGTCGCGCATCGCGATCTCCCGGAGGATGACCTCGCGTTCCATGCGCGCATCCGCGTCGGCGAGCGTCGGCGCGAACACCATCTCGGAGACCGCCTCCATGGCGGTGTCGAACCCCTCCTCCGGGGCGTCGACGTAGTAGACCGTGCGGTCGAAGGTCGTGTAGGCGTTCGATGAGCCGCCGGCGCGGTGGATGGCCTCCGTCAGCTGGCGCCCCGTGAAGCGCTCCGTGCCCTTGAACACCATGTGCTCGAGGTAGTGGGAGATGCCCGAACCCTCCCATCGGCCCTCGTCGCAGCTCCCGGTGCGGACCCAGGCCTGCACCGAACACAGACCGATGCCGGGACGGTGGCAGAACAGCACCTCCAGCCCGTTGGACAGCACCCTGCGCTCAGGAGGAGGCCCTGCGATCTGCTCGAGGCTGAGGCCTTCCAGTTGGGACATGCCGCTGGTATGCCTCGCGCCGACCCGGGCGCAAGCGCGTTGCCGTGGGCCGCAGTCTGCCATTGAAAAGCCCTTGGGCGTGACCTATCACCCGCCCTTCTCCGATGTACGTTCCGCCTGAAACCAGAGCCCATCTCGAGGAGGTCGAACGCAGGTCCGGCCACCTCTGGAAGTTCCTGGACGTCCCCGGCAAGCAGGCCCAGATCGCGGCCTTCGAGGAGCAGATGGCCGGGGCCACCTTCTGGGACAGCCAGAAGGCCGCCCAGAAGGTCATCGCGGACTGCAACGCCCTCAAGAACATCGTCGCCCCACAGGTCGCCTTCCGCCGCCAGCTGGAGGACGCCAAGACCCTGGCCGAGCTGATCGCCGAATCCCCGGACGGCAGCGCCGACGCCGAGCTCGAGGAGCTGCGCAAGCTGGCCTCCGACCTCCTGGCCGCCGTGGGCGACCTGGAGATCTCCTCCTTCCTCTCGGGACCCCACGACCGGTCCAACGCCATCGTCACGGTCAAGGCGGGCGCCGGCGGGACCGAGTCCAACGACTGGGCGGACATGCTCTTCCGCATGTACACCCGCTGGGCCGAGCGGCGCGGCTTCAAGGTCGAGATCGAGGACCTCGCCGAGGGCGAAGGCGCGGGCATCAGCCTCGCCACCTTCCGTATCGAGGGTCCCAACGCCTACGGCTACGCCAAGGCCGAGCGCGGCGTCCACCGCCTCGTGCGCATCTCGCCGTTCGACGCCAACGCCCGCCGCCACACCTCCTTCGCCTCGGTCGACGTCGTCGCCGAGATCGACGACGACATCGACGTCGAGGTGGCCGAATCCGACCTGCGCGTGGACGTCTACCGCTCCAGCGGCAAGGGCGGCCAGCACGTCAACAAGACCGAGTCCGCGGTGCGCCTCACCCACATCCCCACGGGCATCGTCGTGGCCTGCCAGCGCGAACGCTCCCAGGTCAAGAACCGCGCGCTGGCCATGAAGATCCTGCGCGCCCGCATCTACGAGAAGATGATCGACGACAAGCGCGCCGAGATGGAGCGCTTCTACGGGGAGAAGGGCGACATCGGCTGGGGCAACCAGATCCGCTCCTACGTCTTCCAGCCCTACCAGATGGTCAAGGACCTCCGCACCGGGGTCGAGACGGGCAACATCCAGGCGGTGATGGACGGCGACATCGACTCGTTCATCAACGGCTGGCTCCGCGCGGGCGGCCCGCGGACGCGCAACAAGGACATCAAGATCGAGGACTGACCCGATGCCCGGACGGGACGTGCTCCGACAGAAGCTCCTCGAGCCTCCGCTCTTCGCCGAGAAGATCTGGAAGCTCTCCCCCGAGCCCTGGCCCATCACGCCGGCCCAGCTGCGCGAGCTGCGCACCATCGGCGGCGCCTGCCTCAGCTACCAGCGCGCACTGGAACGCCTCTACCTCCGCTCGGCCGCGGACCGCAAGATCCTGCGCAACCGCGACCTGCACGCGCCGTGGGTGGCCGAATACCTCGACCGTCACAAGCCCGCGGGGCTGGTCGAACACGGACGCCACCGGTCCGTCAAGGGACAGCATCCGGTCGTCCTTCGCCCCGACCTGCTCATCACCGACGGCGGGTTCACGATGACGGAGCTGGACAGCGTGCCGGGCGGCGTCGGGCTCACCGCCTACCTCAACGAGGTGTACTGCGGGGACTTCCCGAGGGTCATCGGAGGGAACGACATGCCCGCCCGGTTCCACAAGGCGCTCGCGGCCCTGGTTCCCGAGCAGAAGTACCCGCTCGTGGCCATCGTCGTCAGCGCCGAGTCGGGCACCTACCTTCCGGAGTTCGAATGGCTCGCGGGCCGTCTCCGCGACCTCGGCCACGACGTCCACGTGGTCGATCCCGGACAGATCATGAAGATGGGCGACGAGTCCTTCATCCCCGTCGACGGCACGCCGCGCAAGGTCGACCTCCTCTACCGGTTCTTCGAACTCTTCGACCTCGCCAACGTCAAGGGTTCGGACGGGATCTTCAACTCGGTGGAGTCGGGCAAGCTCGCGCTCACGCCCCCCATGCGCGCCTTCCAGGAGGAGAAGCTCGGGCTCGCGCTGCTCCATCATCCGCAGCTGTCAGAATTCTGGAAGGAGAACCTGCCCGAGGACCACCACGAGGTCCTGCTGCGCATCGTGCCCCGGACCTGGATCATGGAGCGGGTCGACCTCCCGCCCACGGCGGTGCTGCACGCGCCCACCGTCGGCGCCCGTCCGATCCGCGACTGGGCGGAGCTGGCCGACGCCTCCCAGCGGGAGCGCAGCCTCATCATCAAGGCCTCGGGCTTCCACGAGACGGCTTGGGGCGCGCGCAGCGTGACGCTGGGCAGCGACGTCTCCCGCGACGAATGGCTCGAGGCGATCGAGCACGCGCTGAGCGCCGACAACGAGACCTTCCACGTGATGCAGGAGTATCACAAGCCCTCGCGCCTGCGCCATCCGGTGTTCGCCGAGGACGGCAGCGTCCGGCACGAGGACGGCCGTGTGCGTCTCTGCCCCTACTTCCTCGTGGACGGGGATTCGACCGAGCTGACCGGCGTGCTGGCCACGTTCTGTCCGGCGGACAAGAAGATCATCCACGGGATGACGGACGCCGCCCTGCTGCCCTGCACGCTGACGGACTGACCCCCGGCTCTTGCCAACCGCGGCCGGGCCGCCCACGATGGCCCCATGCGCACGCTGCCCCTGCTCATCGCCCTCCTGACGCCGCTGGCCTCGCTCATCGGGGCGGTCCGGACGAAGGTCGACCTCGTCGCCGTCACCGACGCCGCACCGGGAGGCAGGGCGCTGGTCGCGCTCCGGATGCGCTGCGACCCGCACTGGCACGTGTACTGGAAGAATCCGGGCGACGCCGGCGAATCCCCCACGGTGGAGTGGAAGTACAAGGGCGGTCTCGTCCCGGGCGAGTTCATCTGGCCCGGCCCCAAGATGCTCGACCAGGCGGGGGTCTACAATTTCGTCTACGAGGACGAGACGCTGATCCTCATCCCGGTGGAGATCCCCGCCGGCGCCAAGGGCAAGGCGACCATCCGGGGCCACGTGTCCTGGCTGGAATGCGATGACAAGGGGTGCGTGCCGCAGGAGACCGACGTCGCCCTGACGCTCGACCTCGACGGACCCGACCGCACGGTGAAGCACGATCCGAAGCTCTACCCCGACCTCCGCCCGACACTCAGAACGACGGCCGCCGCCAAGGAGAACGTGCTGACGGTCAAGTCCCCGGACCCGGCGCTCGCCGGAACCTGGTTCCCCCATTCGAACTTCGTGACCCCGACGGCCACGTTCCAGCAGAAGCACGCGGACGGGAAGGCGACCTTCTCCACGAAGGAGGCCACGGAGAAGCTCGCGGACTCACGCCTGCTCTTCACGACGCGTGCGTCGGACGGCTCCTTCGTGAACATCGAGGCGACGCTTGATTCGGCCCCCGCACCGGCGCCCGCGCAGGGCAAGTCGGCCAAGTCCGCCCCGGGCGAATGGCTGCCCTGGTCCCCCGAGGCCCAGGCCGCCGCCCTGGCCGAGGGCAAGACGGTCTATGTCGACTTCACCGCCCGCTGGTGCGCGACCTGCCAGGTCAACAAGCGCGTCTACTCCCAGGCCGAGGTGCAGCAGGCGCTGCTCCGGCACGGGGTGGTGCTGATGAAGGCGGACTGGACCAAGAAGGACGACGCCATCGCGGCCGAGCTCCGCAAATACGGCCGCCAGGGCATCCCGCTCAACGTCGCCCTCAGGACCGGCTCCCCTTCGGCGGTGCTCTCCGAGGTGCTCACGGGCGGCGAGGTCGTCGCCGCGCTCGACGCGGTCGCGGCCGGCAAGTCCCATGTGGTCGCGATCGAAACCCACCCGGTCGCCTACTGGCTCGCGCTGGGCTTCCTCGGCGGCGCGCTGCTCAACCTGATGCCCTGCGTCTTCCCGATGATCGGCCTGAAGGTCTTCTCTTTCGCCAAGGACGCCGCCGCCGACCGCCGTACGGCGGTGACGAACGCCGGCCTCTATTCCCTCGGGGTGGTGGTCAGCTTCATGGCGCTCGGCGGACTCATCGTCGCCCTGAAGGCCGGCGGCGCCTCGGTCGGCTGGGGCTTCCAGATGCAGTCCCCGGGCTTCGTGCTCGCGACCTGCGTACTCATGCTGACGCTCGGCCTCAGCTTCTCGGGCGTGTTCGAGGTCGGCGCGGCCTTCGCCGGCAACATGGCCGGAGCGGTCCAGGGCGGAGCGAACTCCTTCTTCTCGGGCGTCCTCGCCACCGCGGTCGCGACGCCCTGCACGGCGCCCGGACTCGGCGCGGCGCTCGGCTTCGCGCTCGATCAGAACCGCACGGGGCTGGAGACGGTGCTCTTCTTCCTCGTCATCGGCGCCGGGATGGCCCTGCCCTACCTGCTTCTGGCGGTGTTCCCTGCCCTCGCCTCCCTGCTCCCCAAGCCCGGCGAATGGATGGAGTCGCTCAAGCAGGGCATGTCCTTCCCTCTCTTCGCCTACGCGCTCTACCTGCTCTGGGTGCTGAACGCGCTGGTCGAGGACGCGGGCTGGGTGCGCGACGTCTCGGTCGGCCTGGCGGTCATCGCGGCGGCCTGCTGGGTCTATGGCCGCTGGGCCGCGCCGCACCGCGAGTCGGGAGAACGCACGGTTGGCCGCGTCACCTCAGCGCTCCTCTACGTCGGCACGCTGCTCTACCTCTTCCTTACGATTCCCTGAGCGTTCAAGACCCGCAAAGCAGAAGGCCCGCCGGACGGCGGGCCTTCTTGTCTACACGTCGTCGGCCTCAGAGGGCGGACGCGGGAACGGGCGGCGCGCCCACCGCCGGCGCGGGGGCCGGGGCGGAAGCGGGAGCCGGACGTCCGGAGGACGCCGGCTGCTTGATGGCGCCGGCGTAGTTGACGTCGACGACGATGGCCTTGCGGTCCTTGGCGCCGGACTGACGACCGGCGGCGTTCTTGTCCGCCTGCTGCTCGCCGAGGGCGATGATCTCGACGTTGGCGTTGGCGCAGCCGAGACCGACGAGGTACTCGCGCACGGAGTTAGCGCGGCGGTCGGACAGCGCGAGGTTATACTCCTCGGTGCCGAACTGGTCGGTGTATCCGGCCACGATGATCTTCGTGCCACGGGCCTTGCCGGCGATGGCGTCGAGCTTGGCACGTTCAGCGCCGCTTACCGTGTAGCGGTCGAAATCGAAATAGACGGTGGTCAGGATCGCCTCGGGCGGAATGTTGCCGCTGTGGATCAGGCCGGGCATGTCCGTGCCAAAGAAAGGAGGACGGAACTCGAGCCCGCCATTGGGGTCTCCGTTGGGGCCGGAACCGGCAGGCTTGCCATCGGAATTGAAACCATCGGGGAGCTTGGAGGTGCAGCCAACGCTCAGGCCGGCCATCAGAAGGAGCAGGGATAGACGCTTCATGAGTGACTAAAATGTGGCTTTGTCGCCGGGGTCGGCAAGCCTCTAAACCTCAGTAGCGGGGGACGGATGCGTCCACCTCCCGCGACCAGGCGTCGATGCCTCCTTTGACGTTCGAGACGGCGGTGTAGCCCTTGGCGCGCAGGAACTGGGTGACCCTCAGGCTCCGTCCTCCGTGGTGGCAATGGATCAGCACCGGACGGTCCTGAGGAATCTCGGACAGACGCTCAGGGACCTGACCCATGGGTATCAGCCGGGCCCCGGCTATGCGGCAGATGGCGTCCTCGTCGGGCTCGCGGACATCGATCAGCAGGGGCGGATTCGAGGAGGCGAGCGCTGCGGCGGCCTCTTTCACGGTGACTTCAAGGGGGGTCGGACTCAGGGGGTGGGAAGCGCAGGAAAAACTGTATTCTTCGGGCAGGATGGACCGGATCCTGGGCTTGGAGCCGCAGGCCGGGCAGGCCGGGTCGGGCTGGAGGCCAAGGGGTCGGCAGACGCCGGCTTCGGAGTCTATCTGCAGCACCCTGGAGGCCTTTCTGGCGCCCAGCAGGACCGCGATGGCCTCGGAGGCCATCCAGGACCCCACGACGCCGCAGAAAGCCCCCAGAACCCCCGCCTCTGAGCAGGTAGGGACCTCCGCAGGGTCGGGCATGACGGGGTAAAGGCAACGGTAGCAGCCGGCCCCGGGGAGGAACGTGCCCACCTGCCCTTTCGACCTGAGGACGCTGCCATGAACCAGCGGCCGTCCCGCCAGCACGCAGGCATCGGCAATGAGGAATCTCGTAGAGAAATTGTCGGCGCCATCCAGCACGAGGTCGTAGCGCCCCACGAGCTCGAGAACATTCTCCGGGGTGACCCCCTTGGGGTGCAACGGGATGGTCAGGCCGGGATTGATCTCCGCCAGGGACTCGGCCGCGGAAATGGTCTTGGGCAGCCCCAACGTGTCGAACCCGTGCAACACCTGGCGGTGCAGGTTGCTCAGCTCGACCTTGTCGGGGTCCGCTATGCCGACGATGCCGACCCCGGCCGCGGCGAGGTAGGTCGCGGCCGGCGAGCCGAGCCCGCCGGCGCCCACGACCAGCACCTTGGCGTTCTTAAGCTTCAGCTGCCCGGCTTCACCCACGCCCGGCAGGCGCATCTGGCGCGAATAGAGCGAACGCTCGTGCTCGTTGAGTCCGCCGTCATTCGCCATGCGGACAGCACAACCCGGGGCAGGAGCATGTCAAACCCGCCCCTCTGACGTGTTGAAAAGGGCCTCGAGTGGTCCCACGTTCGGGTCATGGGGGAGGTCTACCTCGGCATCGACTACGGCTCCAAGCGCATCGGCCTAAGCCATGCGGACGAGCTGGGCATGGCTTTTCCCCTGCCCGCCGCGACGGGGGCCGACCTCGAATCCCGCCTCACGCAGATCGCCGGGGACATCGCCCGCCTGAAGGTCTCGGTGCTGGTTCTCGGCTACCCCCTTTCGCTCGAAGGCGAACGAACCCGTCGATGCGAGGAGGTGGACGCCTTCGCGGAACGTCTGCGTGCACGTTTCGGACTGCCGGTCGAACTCGTGGACGAGGGCCTGACGAGCCAGGCCGCCGACGAACTGGGCGGGCGCAAACCGAGGGACGCCCGCGAGCGCCGGCAGGCGGCCGCCAGCGGCGAGCGGGACTCCCGGGCCGCGGCCGTGCTGCTGCAGGACTTCCTCAACAGCCGGGGGATCGGAGGAATCTGACATGGCCCGGCCCGACCGCACCGTGCTGAAGCCCGAGCGCTTCCTGGCGACCGTCGCCTACGACGGCACCGACTACGCCGGCTGGCAGGTGCAGAAGACCGGCCACTCGGTGGAGGCCGAGATCGAGGCGCGCCTCTCCCGCATCCTCAAGACCACGGTGGACATCCACGGCAGCGGGCGCACCGACGCCGGCGTGCACAGCGTCGGCCAGCGCTTCCACTTCGACGCCTTCTGGCCGCATCCGGCGAAGCACCTCATGCTCGCCTTCAATTCCAGCGAGCCCAAGGGGCTCCTCCTCACCGACCTGCGACGCGTGCCGGCGGATTTCCACTGCCGCTTCGGCGCCAAGGGCAAGCGCTACCGCTACGAGATCTACGAGGGCTGGCCCGCCCCCTTCGAGGCGCGCTACTGCCACGACACCCGGAAGCGCACGCTCGACGTCGCGGCCATGAGGCGCGCGGCGCGCACGCTGCTCGGCCGGCACGATTTCACCGCCTTCGGGGCGATGCACGGACAGGGCATGGAGGGCGAGAATCCCGTGAAGGACCTGCGGCGGCTCGACGTGCGCAGGCGCGGACGACGCATCACCATCGTGACCGAGGCCAGCGGCTACCTCTACAAGATGGTCCGACGCCTCGTGGGCGGGCTCATCCGCGTCGGCGAAGGCAAGCTCCCGCCCGGACGCCTGGCCGCCTACCGTGACGAGCGCGTCATCACGGCCGAGATACCGACCGCTCCCGCGCGCGGCCTCTTCATGGAGAAGGTCTTCTACGACCCGAAGTCGCTCCGCCCGCGCGGTCAGCGGTAACTTCCGCCGCCCGACAGGGTTTCATCCATGATGAGATTTCCTGCGCTGCTGGCTTCGTCGGTCCTGATCACGATGGACGCGGGCCTGGCCGCGGCCGGCGTGGATACGGCGGCCTTCTTCGACCGCCGCGCGCTCGTCAAGCCGATCACGGAACTGGAAGGCGTGCTCAGCGACGGCTCCAAGGCCATGGTCTATAAGATCGTCGTCAAATCCGTTCCCTACGACCATGCGATGGGCCCCTGGGCGCCGGCGACGCTCGCCGACAAGGGCGGATTCTGGGAGGACACGGTCGACCACAAACTCTACCGCGTCGACGCCGACTACCTGAAACTGCTCAACGGCAGGGGCTGGAACATGTTCGACGCCGACGGCACGGTGCATCGCACCCGCAACCGTGAGGAGTTCGACCGCGTGGCCCGGCAGGAACTGGGCGGGTGGACGTTCGAGCAGGCGTCCAAGGAAGGTGTCACCAACTCCGTCATCGAACTCAGGCCCGAGGAGCAGATCGTCACGGTGTTCCTGCCCAAGAACCCCAGACCCGCCGCGCAGCTGACCCCGCTGCGTCAGGCCAGGTTCTCCCCCCGGTCGGGACTCGGCATCAGCACCAACGGCGTTCGCTTCTTCCCGCCCGAACCCGTCGACCGCATCACGGCCTTCAAGAACATCGCGCCGCTCGACCCCAAGGGCGGCCATACGGGATTCGGACACGAGTACCACTATCACCGGGCGCCCTCGGTGATGGACGGGGACAAGTCCGGCAAGGTCGTCGGCTTCGCGCTGGACGGATTCCCCGTCTGCGGTCCGACGGAGACCGACGGATCCAAGCCCAGGAACGTGGACTCGGTCGGAGGCCATGAGCACGGCGACCTGGGATACCACTACCATGTCAGCGACGCGTGGCCTTACATCGTCGGCGGCTTCCGCGGCCCCCTCGGTACGGCCGTGCTTGGCGATTCCGACGTATGCGACGCGACAAAGAGTTCCGGCCCCGCGGGCAAGGGCGGCAAGGGGGACAAGGGCGGGAAGGCCAAAGGCAAGGGCGCCCGTTAGTCTCAATCGCATCGGGGATCGACGCGGCCGCATGACCGTCGGGTTCGTTGGGGCGTATTTTATTGGAACCCCGGACACGCCCCCCTACTCAACCTGACATGAGGTTCCTCCTCACCGCCCTGCTCCTGGCGCTGGTGCAACCGGTCCTGCGCGCCCATCCCCAGTGGAAGGAGGCGAACTGCATGGCGGTCGCGGACGACGAGGGACGTCTGGCGCTGACGATCAAGTTCGACGTGCCCTCCTACCTGACGGGCAAGATCCCGAAGGACGCGCCGGTCGCGGAGCTCGACGCGCTGATGTACGCCCAGGGGGCGCTGGAGAAGGCAATGCAGGCGGCCCCCGCCAAGTTTCTTGGCTCGTTGCGGCTGCAGGCCGACGGCGAGCCGGTCGAGCTCAGGCTGCTGCCGTTCCGCGAAGCCGATGCCGTCCGGGCGCAGTCCGCACGCCAGGGCGAGGCCGACCGCTATCCGGTGCTCATGAACGCCAAGCTCGAGGCGCGCCTTCCCGCCGGGACGTCGAGCGTCTCCATCGCCTTCCCTCCCGAGCTCGGGACGGTGTTCACTAATTTCCGCAAGGGCATGGAGTATCAGGTCGTCACCGCCGTGATCCCGAACGAGGCCGCGGTCTTCGACGTCGACCTGCCTCAGGGCGGGCTGACGGTCTTCCTGGCCTGGGGCTTCGCGCACGTCATCCCCTCGGGCTGGGACCACTGCCTGTTCATGTTGGCGATGTTCCTCTGCGCCGGGACGGTGCGGCTGGCCCTGCTGCGTTCGCTCATCTTCACGCTCGGGCATGCGGTGACGCTCACCCTCGTGGTCACCGGCGCCCTGCCGCCGACCGGACCCTGGATCGAGCCCGTCATCGCGTTCACGATCGCCTGGGCGGGCTACGAGGCCTGGAGAGGCGCGATCCTGCCCGCGCGCTGGGTCGTCCCCCTGGCCTTCGGTCTCGTCCACGGCCTCGGTTTCGCGGCCGCCGCCTCGGACCGGCTGGATGGATGGGACCGTTCGGGCGTGGTGGAGCTGCTGGTGGGTTTCAACGTCGGCATCGAATCGGCTCAGGTCGCCATCGTCCTCACGTCCGCGCTGCTTTTCCGCGGACTCGACCTCGTGCCCCCTGCGGGCGCGGCTCGACGGTGGACGGTGATCGCGGTCGGTGCGGTCGGCGCCTACGTCTGCGTCGAGCGACTGCTGGACATCCTGTCCTGATCAGTCGGCCTTGCCCACCGGGCGCTTTCCGTCGTCGAGACGCTTCCGTTCGGCGGCCGCGAAGGCCTGGAGCTCCTTGACCACCTCGGGGTTCTTGTCGGCGAGGTTCACGCGTTCGCCGGGGTCGGCCACAAGATCGTACAGGGAGAGCGGCAGCTGCTTCTGCTTGGTCTCGGAGGGGGAGCCGTCCCTGGGAGGAGGGGGCATGTCCTCGTAACTGCGGTAGGCGTGCGGCAGGTGGAGCTTCCAGCGCCCCTTGCGCACCGCCTCGAGGCGGTCGCCGTAGTAATAGGCGAACTCGTCACGCACCCGCGCGGATTCGCCAGTCAGCACGGACATGAAGGAGACACCGTCGATCGGCAGCGCCGGGGCGGAGAGGCCGCAGCCCTGCACCAGCGTGGGCACGACGTCGATGTTGGCAGCCAGGGCGCCTGAGACCGCGCCGGCCTCGACCTTGCCCGGCCAACGCACGATGAAGGGCACCCGGACTCCGCCCTCGAAGGTCGTGCCCTTGCCCTCGCGGAAGTGGGCCGCCGAACCGGCGTGCCGGCCGAAGTTGAGCCACGGTCCGTTGTCGCTGGTGAAGATGACGATGGTGTTCGACTCGACGTTCTCCTCCTTGAGCGTGCGCAGGATGCCCCCGACCGCCTGGTCGATGTCGGCCAGGGTCTCGGCGTAGGGCGTGGGCCCCTTGCCCTTGAACTGCGACGACGCGCCCAGCGGCGTGTGGGGCATCGAGGTGGGCACGTAGAGGAAGAAGTTGCGGCCGCGGCGTGCGCTGTCCCGGATGAACTTCATCGAGCGATAGCCCTGCATGCTGGTCAGCTCGTCCATGTCGTTCCAGTCGTTGAGCAGACCCATTTTGATCCCGTCGGTATACCGCGGCAGCACGGGGTAGCGTGTCGCACGGCTCTGGTCTCCCGGGTAGTAGCCGAGCGGCCACATGTCGTTGGAGTAGGGGATCACCATCGACTCGTCGAAGCCGTGGGCGGGGGGAAGGAACTTCGGGGCGTCGCCGAGGTGCCACTTGCCGACGACGGCGGTACGGAAGCCCGCCTGACGGAAGAGCGTGCCCATGGTCTGTTCGGTCTCGGCGAGACCGACCTTGGAGTTGGGAGGCAGCGCAGTCCCGCCGAGACCCAGCCGGTTCGGGTAGCATCCCGTCATGAGGGCGACGCGCGAGGAGGTGCAGACGGCCTGAGTCGCGTAGAAACTCGTGAAGCGCATGCCCTCCGCGGCAAGCCGGTCGATGTTGGGCGTAACATTGACCTTCGAACCGTAACATCCGAGATCACCCCAGCCCATGTCGTCGGCCATGATGAGCACGACGTTGGTCTTCGCCGGTGCGTGCGCCCAGCAAACCAGGGTCAAAAGCAGGAGGGGGGTAATCCTCACAAGGCTATGCATAGGGTAAAACCCCTAGTATGCAAGACCTACGCTTATGAGGACCTTACGAGATCTTCAGGCCAAGTTCAGCGCAAACCTCGGGTCGACGGACGGCCTTGGCCTTGAACTCATCCACCGAGAAATCCGCCACGACGAAATCCTTGTAGCGGAAGGACGGGCACTTCGACTGACCCGTCAGCGCGACCAACTGACGCATTTCGTGCATGTCGGCGAGAACGTCCCGGACATCGAGCTCGACCCCCTGTGCGGCGAAGAACTCGAGCGCATCCTCACACCACGGGCAGCCGGGCTTGTGGTAGAAAATCGGCTTCATCGTGGCTGAGCAATCTGACGCAACCCGAAGATCTGGCAAGCCCCGGAGCCGATTGACTTGAACAGCTGGATGGACAAGAAATCGCCTCCCCATGCGGACCATCAACGGCTCCCCCAGCCACGTGCTCTCCACCCCGGAGGTCGAACTCGCCGTCACGGCCACGGCCGGGCATCTCGCCCCGGTGACGTTCCACCTGCCCAGCGGAGACTTCTCGCCTTATTCGGTCTCGCCCTGGACTCCCGATGAGGCCGGCTCCGCCCTGCCGCCCCTGCTGGTCCACCTTCGCGGCGACTTCCTCTGCCTGCCCTTCGGCGGTCAGGAGGCGGGCCCGCCTCACGGCGACGTAGCCAACGCCGCGTGGGCGCTCAAGTCATCCGGCCCCCGTCACATGACGATGGACCAGAGCGGCAAGGACACCGGAGCGCACGTGACCAAGACCATCTCGGTCGAGCCAGGCCACCATGTCGTCTACGTCGAGCACATCGTGCACGGGCTCGAAGGACGGTGGAACTACGGCACGCATCCGATCCTCGATCTCTCGGCCGTGCCCGAAGGCGCAGCGCGCGTCTCGGTGGGCCCCTTCCGCTGGGGCTCGGTGTACCACAAGGAGTTCTCCGATCCCGCCTCGGGCGAAAGCGGCGCACTCCGGCCCGGCGCGCGCTTCACCGATCTTTCCAAAGTCCCCGCGAAGGACGGCACGCTCGCCGACCTCACGCGCTATCCGGCGCGCAAGGGCAATGACGACCGCGTGATGATGGTCAGCGAACCCGAGACCGAAGCCCGTCCCTTCGGCTGGTCCGCCGTCTGCTTCCCCGGCAAGATCTGGTTCGCGCTCAAGAACGTCGCCGACTTCCCTGCCACCCTCTTCTGGATCTCCAACGGCGGCCGGCCCGGAGCCCCCTGGAACAGCCGCCACCTCGGACGCCTCGGCGTCGAGGAGGTCTGCTCCCATTTCTGCGACGGCGTGACCGACGCCCGCAAGGACCTCCTGGCCTCGGAAGGCATCCCCACTTCGCGCGCCTTCCGCGCCAAGGAGACCGTGCGTCTTCCCGTCATCCAGGGCGCCGTGGCGGTCCCGTCCGACTTCGGAAAAGTCGCCTCCATCGCGGCCGACGGCCCCTCCCATATCCGCATCACGGGCGAATCGGGCCAGACCGTCCGCCCCCCTGTTAATTGGAAGTTTTTGAAGCGATAAGGTCGTAACACTCCAATCTTGTCGCGGCTCGCCCCGCTCCCTAATTCTGACCTCCCCCTTCCAAGGAAGGCCCGGCTTGCCGAGGCCCCTCCTCCCCCTTTCCACCCATGCCCTCCCCCAAGATCGTCCAGGACCTCACCACCAAGAAGACCGGCGTCTCCAAGCTGGTCGCCAAGGAGCTCGCCCGCACCCGCGGACTGCTCCGCCTCGCCCCTTGCTGGGTCCCGCGCTCCTTCCTCCAGCCCGGCAAGCGCCTCAAGCTGCACCCGGACGACCTTTACGCCTTCGGTCTCAGCCGTGGCGGCATCGACGAGCGCTGGTTCGCCTCCACCACCGAGGCGGCGAACGACAACCGCACCCCTGACGAAGGCCTGAGCTACGTCGTCATCGGCGGCACCCGCTTCACCCTCCGCCAGGCCGTCAAGGAGTGCGGCGCCTCGCTCATCGGTTCCAAGATCTGGAAGAAGTACAAGAAGTGGCCCGTCTACTCCAAGTTCTTCGACAACATGGGCCCCATCCCGCACCACATGCACCAGGACGCCAAGCAGGCGAAGCTCGTGGGCCAGGAGGGCAAGCCGGAGTCCTACTAC
>JBJTIX010000284.1:0-2757 GCA_046095205.1 Opitutia bacterium | reverse complement strand
GGACCGCAGGCGCTCGCAGATTGCGACCATGTTCTCGGGCTCGCCGGACCATCCGCCGTGATTGTAAATCGCGACCTTGCTGCCGACCTTGGCGGCCTTGGCGATCACGGGCAGCAGCGCCTCGGCGGCATGGGCGACTTTCGCCTCCTGGCTTTCGCCCTTGGTCGGCGCGATGACCCAGATCTGGGGCTTCAGTCCGTACTTTTCGAACAGGGGAAAGGCCGCGTCATGGCTCGACCAGAAGGCGAAGAACTCGATGCCGTGCTTCTTGTAGGCGAGAATCTCACGCTCGAACTCGGGCACATGCTCGGCCCGCCAGTCGTAGGCGACCTTGGTGATGCCGAGCTTGGCCACCATCTCTGCCCGCTCCTCCGGTGACCGCTTACGGTCGTCAAAGGGCACGATGCACCAGGCCGCGAGGTTCTTGAGCTCATAGATCGGCTCGGCCGACGCCAGACCGGCGAGGAGCAGCAGAAATGCGGACAACGGACGCATCAGGGGTGCTCCTATGACAAGCCCCGCGCACGAGGGTTGCCAGCCTTTCCTCCGATGCCCCCTGTTGCTCACCTAGCCCCAGCCCGTGTCCCTGCCCCTTGCTTTTGTCTCCCCTTGTCCCCGTGTCCCCGTGCCAGCATGCCCCCTCGCGCAAGCGCATGTCCCCATGCCCACGCGCCACCGTGCCCACGTGTCCCCTGCGGCGCTCCGCGCCGCACCCAGCCCTAGCCCTGCCCCGAGCCCTAGCCCTATTCTGATCCCCTCACTTCCCCACATGCCTCAACACCGCTCCCTGCATGAAGGCGCTGGCCTCCTTGCTCTGGGCGTGAGCAGTAGGGATGTCATCGAACATCGCCTTGGGGATGTTGATGAGGTTGTAAGCGGCGTAGACGCTGGTCGGCGGACACACGGTGTCGATGAAGCCGACGGTGAGAGCGCAGCCGGCCGCCTTGGAACGGGAGGCGAAGTTCGCGGCGTCGATGTAGCGAGAGGTCTCGAGGGAGGCCGACTCGGGCTTGCCGGCGGCATCAACGGCCACGAACTTGGGCCAGCCGGCGATACGGTTGGCCAACATGCCGGTATGATCGCATCCGGCGGCGACTCCGGCGGCATAGAAGGTCACGCGATGGTCGAGTCCTGCGGCCACGATCGCCTGGTATCCGCCCTGGCTGGAACCGTAGACGACGACGTGCTTTCCGTTCCACTCGGGGCGGGCGACGAGGACGTCGATCGCGCGCACGAGTCGGACGAACATGCCGGTGAAGTAGCTCTTCTCGCGAGACTCGCGTCCCTGGTATCGGTAGTCCTTGAGCGCACCGGTGTTCTGCTCGGCGTAGAAGGACTCCGGACGGCCGTTAGGCAGTCCATGCGCGTTGATGTCCATGGCGAGGAAGCCCTTCGCCGCCCAGCCGATGGCGCCACCCAGGGAGCTCCCGCGGACGCCGGCGCCGTGCACGGTCAGGATGATGGGCAGGGACTTGGGCGAAGCGCCCTTGGGCATGGCAAGATAACCGGACACGGGCGCACCCACGCAAGGGGCCTGCAGGTCGAACACTTCGACTTCGGGCATGGTTGACTTGACCGGGTCGAGCACGGGAGCGACGGGCACCTTGGCGAGCTCGGCCTTGCGCTCCGCCCAGAAGGCGTCGAAGTCGGCCGGAGCCGGGCTCGACGCCGGAATCTTCAGGGGGTCAATCGCGGCACCCGCCATCGCCGTGACGCTGACGGGCTTTTGTCCGGCCCCGGCATGATATCCCAGCACTCTCACCTGCAGGAAACCGGGTTCGTCGAGGGAACCCTGCACGGCGGCCTTGCCATCGACGAGGTCCGCCCTGCCCTTCATCGCGGTCGGCAGGCCGTCCTTCACGATGATCCCGTCGACCGCACCGGCCGCCGGCTTGCCCTTGTCGGTGACGACGAGATTGAAGGTCACCTTCTCGCCGACTTTGTAAGTGGCGTCAGGTCGCTCCGCCCTGGCGGTCGCCTGGATCGGCGAAACGGGCGGCTTCTGGCTCGGGGTCTGGGCGAAGGCGGTTGCGACAAGCAACGACGCCAGAAGGGGCATGAGGCGGGGCATGCCTGCTTTCTAAGCCGCCTCGCCCCGCGGTCAACGCGTCATCACTTCGCGTCCTTGTTCTTGGCCTTGCCCTTCGTGGCCTTGGGCTGGGCGGCCTGCTTGAGCATCACGACGGCGACATCGTTCTTGAGCGGAGCACCAGGGGTCGTGCGGCCGTCGGCGATCGCCTTGGCGAGCGCGGCCTGCATGGCCTCGGCCCGCGGCTTCTGCTGGTCGACGAGGTTGCGCGTCTCTCCGAGGTCGGAGGAAAGGTCGAAGAGCTGCGAGGGGGGCAGGCCCTGCTCCTCCTTGGTCCCGGGCCTGGGCGCGCTCCATCCGCCGGAGCCGGCGCTGAGGGCCAGCTTCCAGGAGCCGTCACGTATCGCGAAGTAGCCGTTGATGGACTGGCTGATGATCGAGCTGCGGACGGGCGGGGCTGAGGCGTCGGCCAGCACCGGGGCGAAGCTGAAGCTGTCCTCGCCCTGCCCTTCGGCGGGCTTGGCTCCGGTGATCTCCGCGAAGGTGGCGAAGAGGTCGATCTGCCCGACGAGCTGAGGCGCGACCGAACCCGCCTTCACGGCCGCCGGCCAGCGCAGGACGAAGGGCACGCGGTGTCCGCCTTCATAGATGTCGGCCTTGTGGCCGCGCAGGACGCCGTTGGGCTGATGTCCCTTCGCGACGAGCTCCTCGATCTTGGCGGCGGGCGA
>JBJTIX010000283.1:0-4796 GCA_046095205.1 Opitutia bacterium | reverse complement strand
TCTTCTTGGCCCGGGGCTCGAGGGTGTAGTCGATGTCCCAGTCGTCGTCGTTCTCGGGCTCCAGTTTGCCGCCGCTGGTCGCGATCTGCAGGATCGTCTCCTCGCCGACCGGGGCGCTCTCCTGGGGCAGGAAGCCGAAGTCGGCGCCGCGCTCCCATTCGATCAGGCCGTCGTCGGGCTGGTCCTTGCCGAGGATGATGTTGAAGAGCGTCGACTTGCCGGCGCCGTTGGCGCCCACCAGTCCGAGCCGGTCGGTGCGCGCGATGTTGAGCGACACCTCCGCGAACAGCGTGCGGGGGCCGTAGGACTTCGACACGTTGGCGATCGTCAGCATCGGTCAGCCGATGAAGGGGCCAACGAGGGCGAGGGCAAGAGAAACGAGGGTCGGTGACCTGGCCCGGCGAAACGTGCGTGCGTCAGCGGACGGCGGCCATGGCAACGGCCGCCCTACCCAAGGCAGCTGATCATCTAGCCCCAGCCCTGGCCCTATCCCTAGCCCTGTGGAGCTGACGCGGAGCTTAGCAGCGCGCAACTCCACATCAGCTTGCTGCGCAGGACGTCGAAATGGGAGAGGTCCTTCGGACGGAGCAGGCTCAGGCGCACCTTGGCCGTGCGGACGATGAGCGGCAGCCGTCCGGCGGCCTCGAGCGTGGGACGTCCGTCGACGGAGACGCCGAGCTGGGCCACGTCCTCGCTGCGCACCTCGAGCTCCGTCTCGCCGTCGAAGACCACGGAGCGGTTGGACATCGTGTGCGGGCAGATCGGCGTCAGGGCGATGACGGAGGCGGCGGGATCCACGAGCGGACCGCCTGCGGCCAGACTGTAGGCCGAGGTGCCGGTCGGGGTGGCGAGGATGAGCCCGTCCGCGCGGTATTCGTTCACCGGGGCGCCGTCGGCGCGCACGGAGAAGCGGCCCATGCGGAAGGCCTCGCGGGTCTTAAGCACCACGTCGTTGAGCGCGAGCGCGAAGGAGCCGTCGGCGAAGCGCACCTCGAGCAGGGCACGTTCCTCCTTGCGGCAGTCGCCGGCGAGCACGGAGCGCACCGTGGCGGCCACGTCTCCGCCCGGATAGGCGGCGAGGAAGCCCAGCTTGCCCCGGTTGATGCCGAAGAGGGGCACGCCCTCGAGCGCGGCGGCCTCGGCGACGCCGAGGAAGGTGCCGTCGCCGCCGACGACCACGCAGGCGTCGGCTCCGCGCAGCACCGCGCGGTCCACGGGCCATCCGGAGGCCACGTCCAGCGTCACGCCGGCCGCCTGGGCGGCCGAGCGCACGGCCTGCACGATCTCCTCCGCCCCGGGCTTGGAGCGGTTGACGACGAGGGCTAGTCGGCGGATGGCCATCGGACCCATCTTGCGGGTCCGGGCACCGAGGGCAAGGCGAAGGCGGCCCTCCGGAGGCCTGTTTCAACGGACCAGACGCTTGATTCTGCCCGATGGCATGCTGGCGAAGAGCAGTTCTCCGGAGCCGGGCTCCACCCCGATCGCAGAGACCATGGGCTCCCTCAGCAGGACCTCATGGGACCATTTGCCCTGCTTTTCACGCAGTGCGACGATCTTGCTTCCGGTCGCGTCGGCGAAGACGTAGGCGCCCTCCAGTTCGGGGAGGGCCTTGCCGCGGTAGACTTCCCCGCCGATCACGCAGCCGCCGAGGTCCCTTCCGTAGTCGAAGATCGGGCTGGCGTATTTCACGGCGGGCCGGTTCCTTCGCCAGTCCGAGGGGTTCTTGATCGACCCTTCCAGATCGTTCCATCCATGGTCCGCGCCGGGTCTCACGAGGTCGATCTCCTCCCGGTCCTTCTCGCCCACGTCCCCCGCGAAGCACCTTCCGTCCTTCGGGTCGAAACTGAACCTCCACACGTTGCGGAAGCCGGAGGCCCAGTATTCCGTCCTGAGGGCGGCGGGATTTATCCTGGCGCCGCGGTACTGGTCCGTACGGAGGTGTGGGTTGTCCTTGGGTATGGAATAGCCGGCGCGCCCGGCCGCGTCGCGGTGGACTGCCTCATGCGGATTCGGCGGCAACCCTGCGCCGGGCGCGGGATTGATTCGGAAGATGCCGCAGAAGAATCCGCCGTCGAGGAGCCCGGAGTGCTTGTCGCCGCCCGCACCCCCGTCGCCCGTCGAGAAGTAAAGCATGCCGTCAGGCCCGAAATGAAGGTCGCCGCCGTTATGGTAGGGGGCCGGGTCCTCCTGCGAGATCAACGGCTGTTCGCTCGCTGGATCGGCCCGTGCGCCTCCGGGTTGCACGCGGAACCTGGAGAGCCGCTGGTGCAGTCTTCCCTGCAGCGAGATGCTGTAATAGACGTAGAACTGCCCTGACCTGGCGTGGTCCGGAGGGAAGGCCAGGCCGAGCAGGCCTGATTCGCCGGTGGTCACTAGTTCGCCGTCGCGTGGCCGAGTGAGGTCAAGGAACGTGGATTTCGACGGCCTTGCGCCGAGGGTCACGACGTCCACCGTCCCCTCCTTGCCGACCACGAAAATCTTGGATTTGTCTCCTGGCACGCTGACGACGCCCAGTGGCATCCTGAAGGGCAGCCCAAAGGCGTCCTCCAGTTCATATGCTGCCGCCTGCGAGAAGGTGATCGCGCCGAGTGCGAGGACGAGCCGCCTCATGGTTGTATGATGCGCGCGCCTGCCTCCGTCCGCAAGCGGTTTCAGGCCTTGCCAGCGGCGTCCAGGGCCTCGGCGAGCTTGGCGATGTCGGCGCCGCCGCCCATCGCCGCGTCAGGCTTGCCGCCGCCCTTGCCGCCCATGCGGGCGCAGGCCTCGGAGACGATCTTGCCGGCGGACTTGCCCGCCTTCACGGCGTCGGCGCCGCAGTTGGCGACGAGCGAGGCCTTGTCGCCGAAGACGGACGCGAGGGCGACCACCGCGGCGGGCCCGACCTTGCCCGCCACCTTGGCGCCCAGGTCGCGCAGCTCGTTCGGAGACTCCAGTCCGGGCACCTGCGCCACCACGTACTTCAGCCCGCCGCGTTCCGCGGCGCGGGCGGCGAGGGAGTCGGCGAGCTGCGAGGCCTCGCGGTCGCGATGCGCCCGGAGGCGCTTCTCCAGCGCGGCCGACTGCTCCATGATCTGCTCGAGGCGCTTCAGGAGGTCGACGACCGGCGTGTTGGTCGAGGCGGCGAGGGAGCGCAGGAGCTCGCCGTCGGCGCGGGCGCGCTCGTAGGCGGCGAGTCCGGCGAGGGCCTCGATGCGCCGCACGCCGGCGGCGATGGCGTTCTCGCCGGTGATGCGGAAGAGGCCGATCTCACCCGTGCGGCGCACGTGCGTGCCCGCGCAGAGCTCCATCGACCAGCCGTCGAGCGAGCCCGCCTTGCCGCCCACCTGGACGACGCGCACGGAATCGCCGTACTTGTCGCCGAAGAACTGCATCACGTCCGGACGCCCCTTGACCGAGGCGTAGGGCACCTCGGACCAGGTCACCGGCTCGTCGGCCAGCACGCGCTCGTTGACCAGCCGCTCCACGTCGGCGACCTGGGCGGGCGTGAGCGCCTGTCCGTTGAAGTCGAAGGTCAGCTTGGCGGGATCCACCGCGGATCCCTTCTGGGAGGCCTCGCGCGAGACCACCTCGTGCAGCGCCCAGTGCAGGACGTGGGTGGCCGTGTGGTGGCGCTGGATGGCGTCGCGGCGGGCGCGGTCCACGGCGACCTCCACCGTCGCGCCGGTCTCGGGCGCCTCGTCCCCCTCGATGAAGTGGAGCCAGGTCTGGCCGGACTTCTGCGTGTCCGTGACGCGCCACTGGCGCCCGCCGCGCGTGATGACCGCGGTGTCGCCCACCTGGCCGCCCATCTCGGCGTAGCAGGAGGAGCGGTCGAGGATGACGGCGGTGCGGTCCTTGATCTTCGCGACCTGCACGACGCGGGCCTGGGCCGAGAGGGCGTCGTGGCCGACGAAGGCCGTCGGGTGCTCGGAGCCCACGTCCGAGAGCGTGATGACCTCCTTCTTCTGGGCGGCGCGGGCGCGGGCGCGCTGCTCCTCCATGAGCCTCTCAAAGCCGGCTACGTCGACCGTCAGCCCGCGTTCGCGGGCCATGAGCTGCGTGAGGTCGAGCGGGAAGCCCTGCTCGTCGTAGAGCCGGAAGGCGGCCGCGCCGGGGACGGCGCCGCCGGCCTTGAGCCTGGCGGCCTCCTCCTCGAAGAGCGCGATGCCCTTGTCGAGGGTGCGGTTGAAGGATTCCTCCTCGATGCGGATGACGTCGGCGACCACCGTGCGCCGGGCGCGGATCTCCGGGAAGACGTCGCCCATGGTCTCGGCGAGCACGCCGACCAGCTGGTGGAAGAAGCCGTTCTTCAGGCCCAGCGTGCGCCCGTAGCGGACCGCGCGGCGCAGGATGCGGCGCAGGACGTAGTTGCGGTCCGAGTTGCCGGGCTGGATGCCGTCGGCGATGGCGAAGGACAGCGTGCGGATGTGGTCGGCGATGACGCGGAAGGCCACGTCGTCCTTCTCCTGCTGCGTGGCGCCGGTGCCGCCCGGGGCGGGCAGGGTGGAGCCGTACTTGCGGCCCGAGAGCTCCTCCAGGCGGCGGAAGAGCGGGGCGAAGACGTCGCTCTCGTAGTGGGAGATGACGCCCGAGAAGTCCTTGAAGCCCTTGGTGCACTGCATGATCCCCGCGACGCGCTCGAAGCCCATGCCGGTGTCGACGTGGCGGGCCGGGAGCGGGCTGAAGGTGCCGTCGGGGTTGGCGTTGAACTGGATGAAGACGAGGTTCCAGATCTCCATGCAGCGGGCGTCGCTGCCGTTGACGAGCGTGCCCTTCGTGTCGCCTTCGGGGGTCAGGTCGACGTGCAGCTCGGTGCA
>JBJTIX010000282.1:0-1120 GCA_046095205.1 Opitutia bacterium | reverse complement strand
CCCAGCCCCCGCCCCAGCAAGCCCGCTCCCGTGCTGACCCGCCGTGAGCGAGGCACCAACTGGCCGGCGCTATTCACGGTCGTCGCGGTGCTGGGCGCCGCCGGCTGGTATGCGTGGCAGTCCCGGCCGGAGGAGGTCGCGCCTCCCGTCGCGGTCAAGGAGGAGCCGGTCAAGGCGGTCGAAGTGCCCAAGGCGCCCGAGCCGGTCCGGCCCGCGGAACCGGCGCCCGTCGTCAAGGCGCCCGAACCCGTCAGACCCAAGATGGAGGAGCCGACGCCGAAGGCGCCCGAACCGGCGCCGGTCGCCGCGCCCTACCCCTTCGCCGGCGCCGCCCTGAACGACCCGAAGCAGTTCACGACGCTCGTCGAGGACGCCCGGGCCCGCATCAAGGACGGACGCTGGGAGGAGCACCTGACGCGCCTGCAGAAGGGGCTGATGCCGGCCCTCGCCGCGACGTCCGCGACGGACGGCGTGGAACGCCACAGCCGGCTCTGGCAGAGCCGCACCTTCGCGCTCGGCATGACCCAGGCGCTCTTCATCCGCCGCATCACCCCCGAAGCCCTGCGCTCGTCCGCCGCCGGCGACCCGCGCGCCGCCTCGCTGCTCTCCGACCTGATGGCGCGCCCCGAGGCGCTGGAGAAGTTCGCCCTCGCGCTCCGGACGGAGGATGACGCGGACGAGGCCCTGCGCGTCTGGGCGGCGCTCGACGCCGACGACCCGCCCGCGCTCCGCGGCAAGTACGAGAACCTGCAGATCGCCTGCGCGGTGGTCTTCGACCGCCCGCTGAAATGGACGCGCTTCGACGGCGGCGCCGCCTGCGAGGCCGAACCGGTCGCGCGTTACCGGCACTTCCGCAACGCCTCCGAGGCGGGCAAGCTCGCGGGCGACGTGCGCAAGGCCCCGCCCGGCGACCTCGTCTGGGTCGTCGGCGCCACCGCGACGGAGGAGGAGATGGCCTGGGCGCTCGCCAACCCGAAGCTGCGCTCGCTCTCCGACTGGTCCCCCAGCTACGGGATGATCCGCTACCGGATGGACTACGTCACGCAGGAGAAGACGCGCCTGCCCAAGCCCTCGGAGGGCACGCTGAAGGAGATCTTCGAGATCGGCGGCATCTGCATGC
>JBJTIX010000281.1:0-15048 GCA_046095205.1 Opitutia bacterium | reverse complement strand
GCCGGAGGCGTTGTTGTCGACGACGTTGGCGGAGAGGAGTCCGCGGCGGCCGTCATCACCGAAGGGCGCGTGCCAGACGTAGAGGTCGGCGGCCGAACCGACGGTGCCCGCGGTAAGGTTGCCGTTGCCGACGGTGAGCAGCCGGTTGCCGTTGTTCTGCGCCATGATCAGGCCGCCGTTGCGGAGCCTGAGCGTGTTGCCCTGAAGGTTGTAGTTGGCGTCGGCGTCCCCGATGTTGATGGAGAGCGTGCCCACCGCGGTGTTCGCCAGGAGCGGCACGAGGCCGGTCTGCGTGGTGTAGACGTTGTCGGTGTCGGCGGGGAGGCTGTTCAGGCCCGAGCCGGCGTAGCCCGGGAAGCCGACGCGGTCGATGCCGCCGACGCCGTAGACGGGATCGTAGCTCGCGAAGACGCGGTCGATGATGGCCCAGGGGCCGATGATGCCGTTGGTCAGGACGGGGGCGCTGGTGATCTTCACGCCGCCCACGCGGACATTGACCTGCCCCATGTCGCCAAGGTTGTTGAAGCGGAGCACCGCGGACGAGCCGGCGGGGCGGGTGAGCGACCCGAGGGTCAGGTAGGCGGTGGAGTAGGCGTAGGAGCTGCCGTTGCCGTCGTCCGCGAAGATCTGGTTGAAGCCGTCGACGAGCGAGACCGTGCCGAGCGTCTCGGTGATGGCGTTGAGGGACTGGCCGGCGAAGTTGATCGTGGAGCCCTTCATCGTGATGGGCGCCGCGTCGTTGACGCGGTCGGCCATGCCGAAGTTGCCGTTGTTGATGGTCAGGGTGGCGCGGTTGAGCTCGATGGACGACGTGCCGGAGATGCGGCCGTAGTCCATGACCTGCAGCGTGCCGCCGGCGACCAGCGTGGGGGCCGTGTAGTCGCTGAGGGTGTGGAGGGTCAGGGAGCCGGTGCCGGCCTTGACCAGCTCGACGTTGCCGGTGATGAGTCCGGAGTAGCTGCTGTTCGCGTTGGCGACCAGGACGGCCCGCTCGGTGTCGGAATTGACGACGGAACCCCCGAGAGGGGTGACCGCGCTGGTCGCGTTGTAGGTGTAAAGGGAGGCGACGAACTGCGAGCCGCCGTTGAGATCGAGCACGCCGTTGCCGCTGAGCTGAAGGTTCTGGTTCGGAAGCAGCGTGTTGGCCGAACGCAGCTTCAGGCGCAGGGTGCCGTCGTTGACCGAGGTCGTGCCGGTGTAGAACTGCAGGGCGTCGAAGTTCATCGCGCCGGCGAGGTTCTTGGTGAGGCCGGCGGAGCCCGTGATGCCGGAAATGACCGAGAGGGTCCTGCCCGAGGCGACGTGGAAGAGGCCCTCGGCCCCGAGCGTCACGACCGGCACCGCCAGGGTGGCCGTCGTACCGGTGCCGTTGACCAGAACGGAACCGGAGGAGATGGTCAGGGCGCTGGGATTGAGACCGCCGATGCCGCCCACGTAGGGGGCTCCGCCCGTGGTGTTCAGGTTCAGCGCGACAAGGGTCTGGTTGCCCGAGAGGGAGTTGGCGGTGGTCGAGGTGGCCTTGTAGATCGCGGTGGCGGAGGCCGACAGGATGTTCTGGGCGGCCGAATACCCGGTGAAGGCCAAGATGCCGACGGCCGAGGCGGAGCTGCTGTCGTAGGTGGCCCACTCGGTGCCGTTGACGGTCGCGCGGGGGATGATGCCGGTGGCGGAGGTCCGGGAGGTCGGCACGCTGTGGACGAAGGTCGCGCCCGATCCGAAGCGGATCATGTTCGTGGCCGTGCCGAAGGCGCCCTGGAAGTCATAGGTGCTGCCCGCATTGAGGGTGTTGAACGCGGACCACTGGAGGGTGCTGGCCTGGCCGCCGACGGTGTTGTCGACGTGGATGACGTTCAGTCCGTAGTTGCCCCCGATTTCGCGCGTAGAGACCTCGGAGGTGGCCGCCGTCGGGCTGACGATGAGGCGGAAGGTGCCTCCGTTGAGCGACGGCTTGCGGTTGCTGAGGCGGTTGGCGACGTTGGTGACGGAGTTGTCGAGCAGCAGCAGGCCGCCGGAGGAGACTTCGTTCCAGTTGTCGATGTCGGAGACCTTGCCGGCGGAACGCAGGGCGAAGGTGCCGTTGCGGACGAAAATCTGGGTGGGTGCGAAGGCGGTGGCGCCGGAGCCGTCCACGTTGAGGTTGACAGTCGTGCCCTCGATGACGGTGACGTTCGGCGAGGTGAGGACCGGGGCGGTGTTGAAGTTGATCGTTCCGCCGCCGGTGAAGGTCGGGGAATTCGTCATGGTCGCCACGCCGGCGAAATTGAGGGTGGCGCCGGCCGCCGCACCCCACAGCGAACCGTTGCCGCTGATGTGCGCGATGGTGCCCGAGAGCGTGTTGCTGCCGGCGACGGAACGCACCACGCCGCCGTAGTTGAAGCCGGAGGTGAAGATGTTGGCGCCCAGCGAGAGGTTGTTCGGAAGGGTGATGCCGCCGGTGAGGTGGATGGCGCCGGTCGCATTTCCGCCCGAGCCCGAAACCGTGGGGGTGGAGACGACGTTGGTGGCCACGCCGCCGAGGGCGTTGGCGTTGGAAACGAGGAGCACGCCGCCGCGGACGGTGGTGCTGCCGGTCCAGCCGGTGTTGTTGGCCGACATGGCCAGGACGCCGTTGTCGATCTTCTCGAGGGCGGCGGTCGCGGAGGCCGAGATGTCGAAGGCGGTGCCGAGGTTGAAGGTCTTGCCGGGGTTGACCTCGATGACGCTGGCGGCGGTGGCGTTGCCGAACTTGATCTGACGGCCGCCGGCGGCGAAGGTCAGGTTGTCGGTCACACGCAGGGTGGCGGTGGCGCCGGTCGGGTTGAGGACGATGCGGTTGGAAGGATCGCCGAGCTGCCCGTCGGCCGAGATGGCGAGGGCGCCGCGGTTGACGGTGACGTTGCCGGTGAAGTCGTTGGCGGAGTTGCCGAGGGCGAGCGTGCCGTTGCCGGTCTTGGTGAGGCCGTTGGCGCCGCTGACCTTGCCCGCGAGGGTCAGGCCGGGCGTGAACATCGACGGCGTGACATTGGCGACCTGGTAGGTGGCTCCGGCGGCCGGGGAGAACGCGTCCGCGACGACGAGTCCGTAATTGTTGACGTTGGTGACGACCAGGCCGAGGTTCAGGTTGGAGATCGAGGCCGGGGAGATGGTCTTGTTCGCGGCCTGCCCGTAGGGCAGCGTGCCGCCCGCGCGGTCGACGACGATGTTCGGCACGATGCCGGCGTCGAAGACGACGTTGCCGGGCAGGGTGATGGCCTCGAGGGCGGAGTTGCCGGATCCGTCGTGGAGGAGGGAGACCGAGGAGGCGTTGCCGAGCGCGGTGGCGTTGAAATCGCCCGTGTAGCCGGCGGCGTTGAAGACGAGGACGCCGAGGCCCGTCTTGTTGAAGGACGTGATGCTGGCGATGTTCGGGATGACGCCGCGGAGCGCGACCGTCATCCAGGGGCTGGCGACGTTGATCTCCGGCGTGCCGTTGGGCAGCCCGGTGACGGTTCCGTTGAGCGTGAGCGTGCGGGCCGAACCGGCGTCCAGCGCGTCGAAGCGGGGCGTGCCCGCGAAGGCGATGGCGTTGCCGACGGAGAAGCTGCCCGCCCCGACGAGGAGACGGGTGCCGTCCGCCATCGAGACGGAGCCGGTGCCGAGCGGGCCTCCGAGGAGGCCGTTGCCGCCCTGGACGGGCGTGCTGGAGGCGCTGACGATGACGCCCCCCGCGCTGACCGTGAGGCCGCCGGTGAACTCGTTCTGGCCGGAGAGCTGGAGCAGGCCGTTGCCGGTCTTGGTGACCGAGACCGAGGTGCCGGTCAGGATCGAGGAGATGTGGAGCGTGGGCAGGACGTTGGAGACGGCCGAGGCGACGCCGGGCACCTTGATGGCGTCGATGTCGAAGGTCTTGGCCCCGGACGTCATGATGATGCGTCCGCCGGTGACCTCGGAGTTGAGGTAGGGATTGTTCGAAGTGGCCGTGAACGGCGTCGAACCGGTCAGATTGAGGATGGAGTTGGTGCCGACGTTCAGCAGGCCGCGGTTGCCGCCGAACTCGCCGCCCCGGGCGTTGAGCGTGATGGAAGCCAGGGTGTTGACGGTGTCCTGGGCGAAGTTGAAGCGGGCGGTGCCGTTCAGCGTGACCGAGTTGGCCCCGTCGACCGCGCCTGAGGCGTTGACGAAGACGGAGGTGAAGCCCTGCCCTCCCGCGCCGCCGTTGACGGTGATGCCGCCGGCCGGAATGACGACGGTCGTGGCGCCGGTCGGGCTGACGTGCAGATCGCCCTGGTTGACGACGGTCCCGCCGGTGTAGGTGTTAGGACCGGTGAGGACCTGGATGCCCGCGCCGCCCTTGACGTAGGTGAGGGGCGAACCGACGCCGACGTCCTGGATGACGGAATTGACGATGACGTTGGAGGCGCCGAAGACGTAGGTGCCCGCGTTGGCGGTCTGCGTGGCGGCCACGCTCATCACCACGGTGTTGGTGGCCGGGTCGACGGACCGGACGTAGGCGCCGCCCACGATGCCGGTGCCGGTGACGGTCATGCCGGGGTAGATGCCCGCGGTGCCCGCGACGGAATCGAGGGTAATGGTGGTCGAGCCGAGGACGATCGCGTTGGACGCCGCACCGGTGAAGTTCGCGGTGCCGGTGGCGTTGCTGTAGACCACGAGCTCGGGCAACGAGGAAGTCAGGCCGCCGCGGACGGCGGCGGTGCCGATGGAGACCGCCTTGCTGTTGTTGCTGCGCAGGATGCCGCCGAGACCGAGAGTCAGGAGGTCGGAGGAACCGGCGAAGGTGAGCTGGTGATGGGCGTCACCGGCGAAACGCAGCACGGCGGCGGAGGTCGGTCCCGCGGCGAGGGCGGTGACGCGGTTGGAGCCGAAGCTGGAGGTCGCGTCGAGGGAGGCGACGAGCTCGGTGAAATTGCCGGCCCCGAAGGAGGGGTCGTAGGCGGCGAAGCCGCCGTCGCCGATGATGCCCACGCCGACGCCGGGCGAATAGGCGGCGTAATGCTCGCTCTGGGCGATGGCCCAGGCGCCGATGAGGCCGCGGGAGGCGGTGGCGATCGGGGTGTCGAAGGCGATGCGCGAGTTGTTGCCCGGCTGACCAAGACGACCGGAACCGAGGAAGTTGACGGTGGTCCGGGCATTGCGCGTGAGGGACGGGGCCAGGAGGTCGGCGGACCAGAAGGAGGAGGCGCCGGCATGGTTCATCTGGATGTCGCTGTCACCCTCGGCGAGGGTGACGGCGCCGATGCGCTCGGAGTAGACCGTGTTGACGAGGCCCGCGAACACGAGCGATCCGCCGCGCAGGGTGAACGGGGCGTTGTCGTTGAAGCGGTTGAGCAGCTGGATGTTGGAGTTGCCGTTCGCCACCTCGAGACGTCCGTAGGCCACCTCGATGGACGAGGTGTTGAGCATGGTGGCCTCGTCGCGCATGACCAGACGGTAGCCGCTGAGGAAGGTCGACCCGGTGTAGGTCTGCGGAGAGCTGAGGAAGAGCGTGGATGAGCCGGCGACCTTGGCGAAATTGACGTTGCCGGAGACCGTGCCCTGGAAATTGGTGTCACCAGTAGAGGAAACGGCCAGCGTGGAAGCGGTGGTCGAAGTGTTGGTGACCGTGCCGCCGGCCCCGGACTGCGTGCCGAGGGAGCGGAAGCTCGCGGCGTAGAGGTTGGTGCCGTGGAGGTCGAGGGTGCCGAGGCGCTCGACGTTGAGCGTGAGGCCGCCGCCGCCGAAGAGCGTGTTCGCCCCGCCGGCCAGACGGACCGTGCCGTCAAGGACGGCGACCTGGTTGGCGGTGAACTGACGGGAGGAGACCTGGAGCACGCCCGAGCCGACCTTGACGAGGCCGGAACTGGACACGAAGGCGCCCTGGAGGTCGAGGGTGGTGCCCGAGGCGACGTTGAAGACGGCCGGGGCGGAGGCGGTGAGGACGTTGCCCGAGCCGGCCACGGTGGTCGGGTTGCTGATACGGAAGGTCGTGCCGCGGATGATCTCCGTGATGAAGCTGTTCGCCGGGATGTTGGTTCCGCTGACGACCTGGCCGACGGCGAGACGGGAGGTGTCTCCGACGGTCACGACATTGGACGTGCCGTCGGTGGACATCGTCGGGGGCGTGACGACGACGAAGTTCAGTCGGGGGACGGACAGGACGTGCGTGACGCCTCCCGAAGCCAGGATGCCGCCGGAGGAGACGGTCAGGGTGGCGGCCTGGGAGGCCCCGATGGTGCGGGCGGCGGTGTCCGTGATGGCGAGGCCGCGGAGCGTGCGGTCGACGGTCAGGTCGTCCGCGCCGAAGGCTCCGTCGATCCGGAGCACGTCGGAGGCGAGGGCGCCGGCCATCGTGGTGGCGGCGGAGTAGCCGGTGAACTCGACGACGCCGTTGGTGGCGTCGTAGGCGCCGAACTTGCCGTCTCCGACCAGGAACTTGGGCTGGAAGCCGGAGGGCAGGTTCGTGAAGATCACCTTGCGGGTGGATCCGAGCCCGGCGGTGCCGCCGAAGTCCACGGCGCTGCGGGTGTCGGTGAAGAGCGCGAAGTCGAGGCCGGGCAGGCCGGCGGTGGTGTGCGTGAAGGTGAGCGTGGAGGCGCCGCCGGTCTGGGTCACCCTGGAGAGGCCGTAGAACCGGGCGATGCCCGCGGACTCGTTGGTGCCCGCGGCGTTGGCGACGTAGTTGAACGTGCCGCCCTCGATGGAGAGCGCCGAGGTGTCGCCGAGACGGGTGGCGAGCACGTTGGTGGCGTTGTTCAGGGTGACGACGCCAGGGCTGCGGATCATCAGTCCGTTGCCGACCGTCCCGCTGAGCGAATTGAAGGAGCCCGTGGCGCCCGAGACCGTGGCCGAACCGCTCTCGATCAGCAGCGTGGGGATGGTGTTGGCCGCCGTGAAGTTGAGCTGGCCGGTGCCGCGGTGGTAGATCTGGCCGGTGGTGGCGGTGCTGCCGTTCGCGATGATTCCGGCGAAGTTCGTGGTGCCGGCGCCGCCGGTGACGAAGATGCGCCCGGTGCCGTCGTTGGAGATGCGGAACTCCCCGAAGCTCAGCGTGGCGCCGCCCGTCAGTTCATTGAAGATCCAGCGGTTGCTGGCCCAGTTGACGGTCGGAGCGGCCGAGGTGGTGTTGAAATTGAAGCTCTGCGAGCCGCCGAAGGTGATCGGGTTGCCGTTGAAGAGCACCCCGCCGGTGGATTCCGTCCCGGCGAAGGTGATGCCGCCCGCGACGGAGGTCTCGATGCGTCCACCGTTGAGCTGCAGCCGGTCGGTGGTGCCGAGCTGCTTGGCGAGGATGAGCGTGCCCTGGTAGAGGGCGGTGTCGTCCGTGTAGGTGTTGGTGGCACCGGAGAGCGTGACGGTAGAGGACGGATGGTGGTAGAACTCGAGCCGCACCTTGCCGCCCGCGGCGGCGTTCTCGCCGATGACGCCGCTCCAGACCGTATTACCGGTGCCTCGCAGGCGGAGGATCTGGGAGGCAGCGGAAGTGGCGGCCTCGGCGTTGGCGAACGCCCCGGAAACCGTGAGCAGGGCGCCGGAATCGAGGAAGTTGTCGAAGTTGACGTCGTTGGTGCCGGCGGTCTTGGTGACCGTGCTGCTGATGGTGATGGAGTTGGAACCCGAGAAGACGCTCGTGGTGTTGTTGTTGAGGCTGACCGGGCGGGTGATGGTCAGGGGGCCTCCGTAGGCGAAGACGGCACCGTTGTTGAGGGCGAGGGCGGAGGCGCTGCCGAGCGCGTTCGCCGTCAGGCCGAGCAGACCGCCCGCGGCCGTGATGGAGCCGGTGAAGGTGTTAGGGGAAGCCGGGTTCAGGATCCAGGTGCCGCCGTCGGACTTGTAGACAGCGAGGATGTTGGCGGTTGCCGCGCCCGTGCTGTTGGTGAGCACCGCGTTCAGCTGGTTTCCGTCGACGTTGGAACCACGGAGCTCGAGCGTCAGGGTGCGAACATTGGTGTCGCTGCTTCGGGTGGTATGCGCAAAGTTCGTCGGAGTCCAGACGAGCGGCCCGGAACCGGAGGAGTCGATGCGGAAGGTGCGGTTGGTGGTAAGCGTCGCCGAAGACTGGAGCGTGAGACTCCGAGTGGCCGTCTCGCCCGGTCCGACGTAAAACAGACCGTTCAAATCGCCGTCACCGGGATTGTAAATCAGGGCGCCGGTGGCGCCGGTGCCGGAGCCGAGAGAACTGGCGGCGCCAGAACCTCCGACGGAGGTCACGACCACGTTACCGTTGGTGATGGTGGTGCTACCGACGTAGGTGTTGGCGTTGCCCAAGATGAGCACGCCGCCTCCCGCCTTGATGAGGTTGCCGCCGGCGCCACCGCTGATGACGCCGGAGAGGATGCCCGCCGTCACCATAGTGCCGGTGTTTCCGTTGTTGTTGACGGTGATGGTGCGGGCCGAAGTCCCCGCATTGATGGGGTTGGTGATCTCGGTCTCGCCGAGGGCCGTGCCGGAACCGAGGACGAGGGAGGTGACGGGGTTGAAGGGGGCGACACCCCAGGTGAGGGCCGCGCCGGAGCTGAGCGTGACGACCAGCCGGTCCGTCGTGCCGGCGGCGAAGCCGGTGTTGCCGGCCGTCAGCTGGATCTGTCCGGCACCGGTGCCGAGCGTACGGGCGAAGCTGGCTCCGCCGACCTCGAGGACGCCGCCGCTCAGGGTGATGTTGCTGGCGGCAGGGATGCCGACCCCGTCCACCGCCCGGAGCACGCCGCCCGAAACGGTGGTGGCGCCGGTGTAAGTGTTGGCGACGGCGGGGTTGAGGATCCAGAGGCCGCCGGACACCGTCAACGCGGTGGCCGATGCGTCCACGGTGTTGTTCGTGATGCGGGGGCGGAAGATGTTGTCGCCCGTGGAGGTGCCGCCGAGGGTCAGGGTCTTGGCGGTGCCGGTAAGGAAGGCCAGGTCGCCCGTGTTGCTGAAGATGATGCTGGCGTTGTTCGCTCCCGTGCCTGCCGCGGCGGACTCATTGCCGTAGGTACCCTGGGAGAGGATGGTGGCGTTGCCGGCCAGGGAGAAGAGACGGTTCGTGCTGACGGACGGGGACTGGGTGGTCTGGTAGATGCCGCCGCCACCCTGGGCGCCCGCAGCAACCGCACCGGTGTAGACGAGGGTGCCGGCGTTGAAGACGAGGTTCGAGGCCGCGTTGGAGGATGCGCCGAGACCGCTGGCCTGTCCGCCGTCCGCGAGGCGGGTGACGACGAGGTTGCCGGTGTTGATCACGGTCACGCCCGTGTACGGCTGGGAGCCGATGATCGCCTGGGAGCGGGCGGAGGTGCCGTCGATGACGACGTTCAGGGGGGAAAGCCCGTCCTGCAGGGTGCCGCCGAAGGTGGTCGTGCCGGTCTGCAACGCGGAACCCAGGCTGACGGTGGACTGGGAGGCGCTGCTGTTGGTGACGATGCCGGTGCCGGTGAGCGCTCCGATGGATACCAGCGGGAAGGCGGGACCGCCGGCGTAGAGGGCCGTGGAGGCGCCGGCGCCGTTGATATCGAGCAAGCCGCCCTGCCGGATGACGGTCTGATTGCCCACCGTGGTGAGCGTACCGAGCATCGCCGCCGCACCCGACATCCGGATGGCGCCCTGGTTGATGACGGTGTTGCCGGTGTAAGCCTTGCTTCCGGACAGGACGAGGGTTCCGAGGCCCGACTTGGTCAGGGCGGCGCCACCAGGCAGGTTGGAGTCGAGGGTAAGGGCGTTGCCCGTGGTGAGGGCGGCGCCGGGCGCGGGGAATACCGCCGAGGACGAGCCGTTGGTGATGATGACAAGCTCGGTCGCGGCGGAACCGATCGTGCCTCCCGTGATCGAGGCCGTGCCGGCCGAATTGTCGAACAGGATGCCTCCCGGCGCGGTGGTGAAGGAGAGCTGTCCTCCCAGGGTGAGCGCCGCGCCTCCGGTGAGCTTGAGGCTGTTGACGGTTCCGTCGGCGGAAGTGCTGGCGGCGCCGGCGATGGAGTAATTGGTGGTGGCCGAAGGGGCGATGTCGCCGGCCCAGGGGGTCGCGGCGGTGTAAGCCACAAGACTGCTGCCGCTGAGGGCCGCGAAGTTGACGCCGTTGAAGGTGGCATAGCCTGAAAGGATGCCGTTCGTGAGCGCCGGGGCGGTGGTGAAGCCGATCGAACCGATGCCGGTCTGGAAATCCAAGGTGGCTCCGGCGCCGCGGCTACCGAGTCCGAGGAAGGTGAGCGTGTCGGCCCCGGTGCCGTTGACGATGGAGACGACGCCATGCCCGGCAGTCGGGACGAGGGTGCCGAGCGTCTCGGAGCTGCTGCCGCCGGACCAGCCGACATAGGAGAAGGTGCCCCCGGCGTTACCCATGAGGGTGACGGAGTCAGTGGTGAAGTAGAGCGCGGTGGAAGCGTTGAGAACGTCTCCGGAGGAACCGCCGGCGGAAGCGCGGAAGGTGCCGTTGGCGATGTTGAGGTTGCCGCCGAAATTGGCAGCCAGCTCGGGCGTGATGACCTCGTTGACGGCGACCGCCCCGACGGCCAGGACCGATCCGGCGCCGCTGGCAAGCGTCACGGTGGTGGCGCTCGTGATGTCACGGATGTACCAGTTCTGGGCAGAAGGCAGGTTCGTGCTGGTGACCTTCTGGCCAGGAACGAGCCCGGCCGTGCTGGCCAAGGTGATGACAGGATTGGTGGTCCCGGTGCTGGCGACGGTATTGGTGACGGCCGAGGTGATGCCGCTGACAGGAACCACCGAGGCGACGTCAGCCACGGAGTTGGCGAGGCGCGCGTCGCTGAGGATCAAGGTGGTCGCGTCGAACACCTGCACGATGACGGTGCCGACGGGGATGCCGGTGCCCGAGATGGGCTGACCAACGACCAGGCCGGCGGTGGAGCCGGAGGAAAGGGAGACCGTGCTGGACGCGGTGGCACCGGTCGCATTGAGGTTGAGGGTGACGGTCGTGCCGAGGGCGGAGGGCGAAACGACCTCCCAGGTGCCCGAGCCGAACTTGGTGACGTTCGTGAAATTGCGCGCCCCGGTGATGGCGCCGGTGATCTGGTTTACCAGGGAGGAGGAGCCGCCCAGCACAAGGTTGCGGGCGCTCGTGTTGGAGGTGGCGAAGTTGTTCGGAAGGACCAGCGCGGTCGGGGCGGTGCCGGACTGGTTGGCGAGCACGTAGTTGTTGGTCGCGTTGAGGTCCAGGATCTTGTTGGTCCAGGTCTCGCCCGCACCGGTGCCGGTGGCGCCAAGGAAACTGAGCGCGCCGCCGGAGAAGAGCACGCGCCCTGCGCTGGTGTTGTTCGGATTGAGGACGTTGATGGTCCTGAGCTCGAGCGTGCCGTCGGAGATCGTGGCGTTGCCGAGGAAGGAGGAGGCCGTGGCCGCCGAATCCTGGCTGAAGGTCACCGTGCCGCTGCTGGCCTTGTTGAAGGCGTGACGGCCGTTGGAGGCGACGATGGCTCCGGCGATGAGGGTCTCGCCTCCGCCCTGGAGCGTGAAGGTGCCGATGTTGGTGCCGGACCCGTTGGCGTTCCAGATGCTGCCCCCGATGGTGATCAGCCCGCTCGAATTGTTGTTGATGGTGAGCGTACGGTAGTCGCCGGCCGCGGGCAGCGCGTGGGTGTAGGACTGTCCGAACCCGTTGCGCCCGGTGAAGGTGTAGTTGACGTTGTTGGCGCCGGTGGTGCGGGTGAGGGACCCGAAGGTCACCGTCTGGTTCTGCAGCTGACCGGAGCCGAGGCCGAGCGAACCCGAGAGGCCGTGGTCGACGAAGACCGTGCCGGTGGTGTTGTTGCGGACGCGCACGTTGCGTCCCGCGAAACCGGAGGGACTGTCGGTGCGGACCTCGAGCCGTCCGTTGTTGAGGTCGATGGCGCTGGCGAAGGCGTTGCGGCCGAGCGCGGAGTTCTCCGAGACGCGGATCGTGCCGCTGTCGATGCGGATGGAGGAGTTGAAGGTGTTGTTGGGATTCTGCAGCCAGATCGTGGTGTCGATGACGCGTCCCGCCTTGTAGAAGCGGTCGTCCGCCGAATCGGGGCCGGTGACGATGCCCGCGATGTTGAAATTGCCGTTGCCGTAGAAGATGCTGACCTGGCCGACGCCGATGTTGACGGGGCCCGTGATGGTCGTGGTGCCGTGCGTGGCCCAGATGCGGGTGTCGGAAGCCGGACCGCCCACCGCGAGGTTGGAAAGCGTGTTGTAGCCGACGCTGACGAGGGCGCCCGTGTCATTGGCGGGACCGGGACCGCGGCCGGAGACCGAGATCGGGCGGCTGAAGGTGACGCCGGCGGCGGAAGCGCTGGTTCCGCTGCCCTGGATCACGAGCTGGCCGCCACCCGTGCCGGGATTGCCGGTGGAGGCGATGCCCTGGACGTAGACGGGCGTGGTGGAGAGCCCGAGCTGGGCGGGATTGGTGACCACGACGGAACCGCCGCGGATGATGATGTCACCCGTGAAGTCATTCGTGGCATTGCCCAGCACGAGCGTGCCGATGCCGGTCTTGAGCAGGCCCTGGCTGCCGGAGAGACGCGCGGAAATCGTCGCGCGGCCGCCAGTGGCGACGGACACCACCGGGGCGGAGGCGGTGCCTGAATTCGCAGGAGCGGAGAGCGTCAGCGCAGAGGCTCCCGTGATGTCATAATTCGTGAAACCGGAGAAATTCAGCCCTCCGATGGTGATGGGCTGACCGAGGGTAACGACCGAGGACGAGCCGACCGCGCCGGCGAAATAGGCCACGTCATTGACGGTAAACGCCCCGATCGCAGCCGTCGGATCGGTGCCCGTGGCGGTCGTGGCCGAGCCGGCGTTGAACCAATTCGCGGCCGTGGTATCCCAGGTTCCGGTGCCTCCAAGTCCAGCCGTGGTCCCATTGGTGTCCCAGAAGAGATTGGCGGCGCGGGCGGCGGGCGGGGCGACGGCGAGCATCGCCGCGGCGGCCATCAGCGAGGCGCGGTTAATCAGGGGACGGGGCTTCTGAAAACGCATTAGGAAGGATGTCGAAAGAGTCACCGGGTGGTGACGCTTCTGTGGGGATGTAAAAATGATTGGGGCTTTCACCCCATAGGGCAACCTTTTTGGTGCTGAAAATGCCCCATAAGCATTATTTTTCCCCACCAATAGTTATTCCCAACCAGGGGGTTTTGTTTTACAGGAAATTAACATTTTAAGACTGATATCAGTCTTAAAATGCGATTTATGCTCTTTCCCTTTTATAAAGTCCGGACGAGATCTGCCAGCAACGCCATGCCCAAACCGACGATTCCGATGAGGGTCTCGGTGATGGTCCAGGTCCGGAGGGTCTGGGCGACGGAGAGACCGAGGCACTCCTTGACCATCCAGAATCCGCTGTCGTTGAGGTGGGACAGGAAGAGGGATCCGCTGCCGATGGCGATGACGAGCAGCTCGGGGCTGGCCCCCGGGGACGCGATGAGCGCCGGCGCCAGGAAGCCGGAGGCGACGGTGATGGCGACGGTGGCCGAGCCGGTCGCGACGCGGATGAACGCCGAGACGAGCCAGCCGTAGACGAGCAGCGGCAGGCCGGCCTCGGAAGCCAAGGCGGCGAGCTCGCGGTCGATGCCGGCCTCGCGCATGACGCGCGCGAAGCCCCCTCCCCCGCCGACGAGCACGAGGGTCATGCCGATGCCCGCGACGCTCGCCTCGGAGAACTTGAGCAGCTCCGCGGCGGAACGTCCGCAGCGCGAGCCGAAGGCCCACATCGCGAAGAGCACGGAGACCAGCAGCGCCATCAGGGGATGGCCGACGAAGAGCAGCGCGCGGCCCCAGGCGGTCGACGCGGCGTCGGGCACGAAGGCGTTCTTCACGAGCACCTCCACGACGGTGCCGCCGAGGAGCAGGATCACCGGCAGAAGCACGGTGAAGAGGGTGAGCCCGAAGCCGGGCAACTTCTGGCCGACCCCCACGGAAGGGCTGTATTCAGGGGTCGGAACGTGCACGTAGCGCACCGCAGCACGGGCGAAGATCGGGCCGGCCACCGCCGCGACGGGGATGCCCAGCACGAGGGCCCAGAGGATGACGAGCCCCATGTCGGCCTTGAGCGCCTCGATGGCGACGACGGGCCCGGGATGCGGCGGCATGAGGCCGTGCATCACGGAAAGGAACGAGAGCAGCGGCAGGACGAGGCGGAGGAAGGGCTGGCCGGTCTCCTTCGCGAGGGTGATCACGATGGGCAGGATCAGCAGCAGGCCGACGGCGAACCAGGTCGTCATGCCGACGCAGAGGGCGAGCAGGATGATGCAGAGGCCGATGCGCGAGGGACCGAGGACACGGATGAAGGTGCGCGCGAGCACGCCCGCGCCGCCGGACTCGGCGAGCAGCTTGCCGAAGACGACGCCCAGGACGATGATCGAACCGGTGCTACCGAGGGTCGCGCCGAAGCCGTCCTGGAAGGCCTTGAGGACCGTGGCCATGCCGAGGCCCTGCGCGCCCGACCCGACCGCGACCACGGCGGCTCCCAGGGCGAGGGAGCTGATCAGGAGGGCGATGAAGGGGTTGAACCTGAGCCGCGTGACCAGGAGGACCAGGACGGCGATGGCGAGCAGGGCGAAAAGCATCAGGGCTTCGGCGGGGCGACCGTGGCACGAGTAGCGCCCACGCTGATGCCCCCGTCAACCAGCAAGGTCTGCCCGGTGACGTAACGGCTCTCCTCGGAGGCCAGGAAGACGACGGGGCCGGCCAGGTCGTCGGTGGCGCCGGGGCGCTTGAGGGGGATGCGGTCGCACAGGTATTCGACCCACTCCTTCTGCTCGTAGAGGACGGCGTTCTGCGCGGTCTTGAACCAGCCGGGCGCGAGGCAGTTGACGGTCACGCCGTGGCGGCCCCAGTCGTCGGCCAGGCTCATGGTCAGCTGCTTCACGCCGCCGCGGCTGGCGCCGTAGGGCGCGAGGCCGGCGTAGCCGGCGACGCAGGTGACGGACCCGATGTTGATGATGCGGCCGTAGCCGCGCGCGATCATGCCCGGCGCAACGGCCTGCGCGGTGAAGAAGGTGCCGCGGAGGTTGGTGTCGAGGATGGTGTTCCAATCCTCCCAGGAGACCTCGAGGGCGGGCGTGCGGACATTGCAGCCGGCGTTGTTCACGAGGATGTCGATGCGGCCCATGAGGCGCTCGACTTCGGCCACGCCCGCTTGGATGGAAG
>JBJTIX010000280.1:0-1228 GCA_046095205.1 Opitutia bacterium | reverse complement strand
GCCAGGAACAGCGCGGGGAGCAGGGGGTTCATGCAGCCTATTGAAAACCGGAGACCCGCCGGGGTTGCGACCAAGTATTTGCCTTTCCCGCCGTCGCGGGTCTCCTTGGTGCATGGCCAGCACCGTCGAAATCCTCTCCCGCACCGTGGCCGGACTGAACGCCCTCGCCACGGTCTTCCTGCTCGCCGGCATCTTCCGCATCAAGGCCGGGGACCGGGAGGGTCACGCCCGGGCCATGAAGCGGGCGGTTCTGACTTCTGCGCTCTTCCTCGCCGTCTATCTGGCGTCCAAGGTCCACCTCTGGACCGCCCTCGGCCGGACCAACGTCACCTACGCCCCGGACCCCGCCTCCGCCTGGGCCGGACTCAAGGGCCTGTACCTCCTGATCCTCATCCCGCACGTCATCCTGGCCATCGTCGTGACCCCCTTCGTCCTGCGCGCCGTCTGGCTGGCCAAGGCGGGCCGCCTCGAGGAGCACAAGCGGCTCACCCGCTGGGTCTTCCCCGTCTGGCTCTACGTGTCCGTGACCGGCGTCGTCGTCTGGGCCTTCATGGAGTTCAGCGGCTCCCTCGCCCGGGCGGCGGGCTGAAGTTTTCCTCTCGCAGGGAGGGCCGTTTTCCCCCATCAAACGCTGTGTTGATGGAGCAAAACGCCGAACAGCCGCCGACGCAGACCGAGAAGCTCATTCTCTGGTCCCTCCTGCTCGGCCTGTGCGTCGTCGCCGCCGCCGTGCTCTCGACCCACTCCGAAGAGTCCGACCGCCTCGCCGCGATGCGCGCCTCCGAGGCGCAGAAGGAGCAGGCCCTCGCCTCGATCGACCGGTCGCGCATCCAGACCGAGCGCTACATCAACCGCTTCGGCACCGACCAGGAGTTCGTCCGCGACCAGGCCCGCGAACGGCTCGGCGTCGCCGAGCACGGCGAGATCGTGATCCGTCTCGAGGGCGCCGCGGTGCGCGCCTCCCAGCCCGCCCGCTGAGCGTTCCTCGCTTGCCTGCGCGCCCGCGCGCGGGCATTCCTCACCCATGCCCGCGAAGAAGAAGGCACAGGCCACCTGGGGCGGCCGGTTCAGCGCCGGCCCCGCCGAGCTGATGCTTCGTTTCGGCGAGTCGGTCTCGTTCGACCGCCGGCTGTGGGCGCAGGACATCCGGGGCTCCAAGGCCCACGCGACCATGCTCGCGCGCGCCGGCATCCTCACCGCGCGGGAGCGCACCGCCATCGTGCGGGGG
>JBJTIX010000279.1:0-1892 GCA_046095205.1 Opitutia bacterium | reverse complement strand
TTGACTTCTGCTGGGGCTTCAGGTTCCCGAGCAAGGCATTGGCGGCCTCTGAGACATCTGTGCCTGCCGTGTGGGTTTTCGTGCGGGCGGCCGAGAGGATGGCGACGGCGGCGCCGAGGGTGCGGGTGAGGGTCATGGTGGTGTCAGATGAGGACAGGTTTGTAGCGGTCGGGTTCCCCGAGAGCCAGAAGGAATGGCGACGGGGCTGGCGCCCCGAGGGGGCACGTAGGCACGAGTATCCAGTATGGGGGCGATACAATCACGCCGGAATAAGAGCCAAAGGGGTGGCTGACCCTTCCCCGATACTCGATACTCGTGCCAACTTTGCCCTGCTGAGGGAACGTTTACGTTCCCTCAGCCTCGCTCAGCTTCTGGGCGGCCTGTTCCCAGGCCGCGGTGGCGGACTGCAGCGCCTCTCCCGTCGCCTTCAGCTCGGCGTTCAGCCGCTGGACCTTGGCGCCCTGGGCATAAGTGGCCGGGTCGGCGAGTTCGGCCGTCAGGGCGGCCTGCTTGGACTCCAGGTCCGCGATCTGCTGCTCCAGCTTCGACACCTCGGCCTTCAGCTTGCGCAGGTCGGAGGCGGAGGGCTTGGCCGGCGCCTTCGGCTTTTCCGCCTTCGGGGTCTCGGCCTGCTTCGGGCGGCCGTCCGTGAATCCCGCCGTCAGCGCGGCGCGCTCGTTCCCGGCCCTGGATTTCTCGAGGTAGTAGCCGTAGTCGCCCGCGTAGGGCGTGAGCCGGCCCGAGTGCACGTGCAGCACCGTCCGGGCGATCTGGCGGATGAAATGCACGTCGTGGCTGACGAAGAGCAGCGTGCCCTCGTAGCCCTGCAGCGCCGTGATCAGCGCGTCGATCGAGGAGATGTCGAGGTGGGTGGTCGGCTCGTCCATCAGCAGGAAGTTCGGCGGGTTGACCAGCAGCTTGACCAGCGCGAGCCGCGACTTCTCGCCGCCCGAGAGCACGCCGACCTTCTTGTGCACGTCGTCCTTGCGGAACAGGAAGGCGCCGAGCATGCCGCGGGCCTGCTGCTCGGTGAGGCCGTTCTCGTTCGTGCGGAGCTCCATCACGTTCTCGAGCACCGTCAGCTTCGGATTGAGGTTCTCGACGCGGTTCTGGGAGAAGTAGCCGATGGACACGTTGCCGCCCTCCTCGCGCAGGCCGCCGTTGATGGGCACGACGCCGGCCAGGATCTTGAGCAGGGTGGACTTGCCCGCCCCGTTGGGGCCCACCAGCACCGTGCGCTGGCCGCGTTCGCACTCGTAGTTCAGGTCCTGGTAGACCACGTGGTCGCCGTAGGCCTGGCGCACGTGCTCCAGCTTCATGACCTTCAGCCCGGAGCGGGGCGGCTGCGGGAAGCGGAACTGGATCTTCTTCAGGTCGTCCTCGGGCTCGTCGATCGCGACCTCCTCGAGGCGGGCGATCTGCTTCTCCTTGGACTTGGCGCGCGAGGCCATCGACGCCTTGGCGCCGAAGCGGTCGACGAAGGTCTGGAGGTGCGCGATCTCGCGCTGCTGGTTCTTGAAGAGGGCCTGCTGGCGCTCCTTGCGGGCCTCGCGCTCGGCCAGGAAGTCGTCGTAGTTGCCGCTGTACTCGTGCAGGCGCTGGCCGCGGAGCTCGATCATCCCGGTGCAGAGGGCGTTGAGGAAGGCCCGGTCGTGCGAGATGACGACGAGTCCGCCCGGGTAGCGCGTGAGGTAGTCCTGGAACCAGAGCAGCGCCTCGAGGTCGAGGTGGTTGGTCGGCTCGTCGAGCAGGAGCAGGGTGGGCTCGCTCACCAGCAGCCGCGCCAGGTGGGCGCGCATCACCCATCCGCCCGAGAAGGTCTTGGCCGGCTTGCCGTGGTCGGTCTCCCGGAAGCCGAGGCCCGCGAGGATCTTCTTGGCCCGGGGCTCGAG
>JBJTIX010000278.1:0-14086 GCA_046095205.1 Opitutia bacterium | reverse complement strand
CTCGATCTCGGCCCGCAGGGCCCTGGCCTCCTTGCGTTCCTGCTCGAACTGACGCCACAGGGCGTCCAGTTCCGCCGGCTCGGCGGACTCGAAGCGCTCGAGCCAGAGGCCGAGGGAGCGCCAGGCGTTGTGGAAGACGGGGTTCTGACGGATGATCTCGCGCCGCAGGCCGCGCAGCCGCGTCTCCACGCCCATCCTGACCGCGGCAAGACGGCGGTGAGGGACGATCTCGGGTCCGGTCAGGACGGCGTCCCCGGAGCCCAGGTCGAACACGAAGGCGGCGATGTCATCCAGCGCGTCGGAGGACTCCCTCATGCCGAGGCTCACGGGAGGACGCGAGAGCAGCAGCTCGGAACGGCGCAGGGGCCACCAGGTCTCGGGGTTGCGCGAGCGGAGGGCGAGAAGCGCGGCCAGCTTGCGGCCGCGGGCTAGCTCGGGCAGCGCCGCCACGATTTCGGGCGGCGTCAGCTCCTGCCGCAGGCAGCGCCAGAGGAGGAAGGCCTCGCGCATGGAGGACTTGCCCGCGATCAGGTCGGCGCAGGAGGGCGCCGGCGAGAGCGAGGCCTCCCTGAACCAGAAGTCGGACATCGCCGGCCTGAGCTGCACGAGGGTCTCGGCGGCGAGGGCCTGCACCAGCCAAGGTTCGGCCGCGGGCGCGAGGCCCGCGGAGAGCGAGACGCGTCCCAGCCACGCGCGGGCGGCGGCCTCCGCGCAACGGTCGGAAAACGCCGCGGTCTCGCCGGGACGCACGACGATGAGCAGGTGCCCGGCGGCCGCGCGCTCGTCCACCGCGGGCCGTCCGGGCACGTCGGAGATCTCGACGCGCGCGCCGGACCCCTGCACCGGCGGGACGCCCAGCACGTATTCGAGATGTCGGTCGAGCGCCGCGAGGTGCGCCATCGCGAAGCTCACCTCGGGCTGCCTCTCGCCCACCACCGTCGCGATCCGCGGCTCGGCGAAGAAGACGCGCGGCGTCTCGGGCGGACGCGGCTCCTGCGCCGCGAGGCCCGCGGCGGCCGCGGACATCAGCAGCCAGATGGTCCGCGGACGCGCCATGCGTCAGGCCCCGCCGAAATGACCCTCGTCGAGCTCGACCGCGCCGCCTCCCGGCAGGTGCACCGGTTCGCCCAGGGGCGTCTGGTCGTTCTTCCAGACCTCGACCGTGGCCGCGGCGTCAGGATCGGGGCAGACCCACTGCCAGCGGCCGATGCCCAGGAAGCTCATCGGGACGCCCTTGTCGGAGCTCAGGCCGGGCCCGCTGCCGCGGACGAACGGCTTGTTGCCGATGCCGATCATGAGATTGATGGTCAGCGAGGTGCCCTGGCCGGAGGCGGTCTTGGCCGCTGCGGGGGGCTTGGACTCGGCGGGCGCGGGCGCGGAGGCCTCCTCGGCGTCCTCCTCGGCTTCAGGCTCCTCCTCGGCCTCCTCTTCCTCGGCCGGCTCGTCCGCTTCCTCCTCCTGCTCCTCGGCGGGCGCGGCGGGCGCGGCGGCGGCCAGGTCCTTGATGCGCGCCTCCAGCGCGTCGAGACGGTCGGAAAGGCCGGAGGACGACTTCTTGATCTCCTTCTTCAGGTCCTTGGCGGCGGCCTCGGAGGACTCGGCCTTCTCCTTCAGCAGGGTGATCTCGGTCGAGGTCTCCTCGACGTCGCCGAGGGCGCCGCGCACGGAGGCGGCGAGGGAGTCCAGGCGCTGGGTGAGCTCCTCGTCGGCGCCCTTCTCCTCCAGGCGCTCGCCGAACGCGGCCAGCTCCGACCTGAGGGTCTCGAGCGAGGACTTGAGCGCGTTGATCTCCGTGGAGGCGCGCTGGGCCACCGCGGCCGCGGCGGCCTCGCCGGCCTTGCGGGCGCCGACTTCGGCGTCGGCGGCGCGGCGCGCGGCCGCGTCGACGCCGGTGCGGAAGTCGTCGCGCAGCTGGTCGATCTCCTCCTTGAGCGCGGCGCGGAGGCGGGCCTGCTCGGCGAGCCGTTCGGCGCGGCCGCCGCCGTCCTGCATCACGGGCACGACCACGATGAGCGAGGCGCCCAGGATGCCCAGCACCGCGAGGAAGCCCTCGAAGGCGTCATGGGGGTCCAGGCCCAGGCTGAGGACGGCGACGACCGCGATGAAGTCGGCCGCCACCAGGAACCACTTCTCTTTCAGGAGTTTTTCAAGGTCGCGTGTGAGCATGGGGTTCGGGGGGATGAAGGGTCAGCGGGGCCGCTCGACGAAGCCCACCTTGCGGTGGACCTTGGAGAGCGTGCGGAAGGCGGCGGCCTGGGCCTGCTCGGCGCCGGACTTGAGGATGCGGGCGAGCTCGCCCTTGTCCTTGATGAGCTCGTCGTAGCGGACGCGCACCGGGTCGAGCGTGGCGACCACGGCGTCGGCCACGGCCTTCTTGAAGTCGCCGTAGCCGCGGCCCGCGAACTCGGACTCCAGCTGCGCGACGGGGCGGCCCGTGCAGGCGGACATGACCGAGAGGAGGTTCGTCACGCCGGGCTTGTCGGCGCCCGCGCGCACCTCGGAGCCGGAGTCGGTCACGGCCGACATGATCTTGCGGCGCACGTCCTCGGGGCGGTCGGTGATGAAGACGGTGGCGGAATGGTTGGGGTCCGACTTCGACATCTTGGCCTCCGGATCCTGCAGGGACATGATGCGGGAGCCGACCTTGGAGATGTAGGGCTCGGGGATGCGGAAGGTCTCGGAGTAGCGGTGGTTGAACTTCTGCGCGAGGTCCCGCGCGAGCTCGAGGTGCTGCTTCTGGTCGTCGCCCACCGGCACGAGCGCGGCGTTGTAGAGCAGGATGTCGGCCGCCATGAGCACCGGGTAGAAGAGCAGCCCGGCGTCGACGCTCTGCTGCTTGCGGGACTTGTCCTTGAACTGGGTCATCCGCTCCAGCTGGCCCAGCGGGCAGAGGCAGCCCAACACCCAGGCGAGCTCGGTGTGGCCGAGGACGTGCGACTGGACGAAGAGCCGGCTGCGGGCGGGATCGAGGCCGCAGGCGACGTACTGGGCGAGGCAGGAGTAGGTGTTCTCCCGCAGCTCGGCCGGCACGGTGGGCACGGTGATGGCGTGCTGGTCCACGATCCCGAAGTAGCACTCGTGGTCGTCCTGCATGCGGCCCCAGTTGAGCACCGCCCCCAGATAGTTGCCCAGGTGGAGCCGGCCGGTCGGCTGTGCGCAGGTGAGCACCACGGGCCTGCCGGCGGGCTTTTCTGAGGGTTCGCTCATGCCTGCGGCCAGCGTGGGGAAGCGGCTCCCCCGCTTCAAGCGGATAGGGCGCTTGGCGGCGCTTGAAATCGGGACGCGTTCCCGCTAAGTCCGACGACCCCCGCCCTCGCCGCCCATGACCCCGCTTGCACAGACCCCGGCCACCGGATCCATCGACCTCAACCTGGTGGCCCTGGCCCTCACCTGGATCGTGGGCGCCGCGGCGATCGGCTGGGCCTCCAAGCGCCTGCTCAGCTGGATCTCCGGGCTGTTCCGGAAGAGCCCGGTCACCGAGGCGCTCATCGCCGCGGTCGGACGCTCCCTCCAGTTCCTCATCCCCGCCTACACGCTCTTCTTCTTCCAGGACCGCAACCCGGGCCTGGTGCCCGCGCATTACGACGCGCTGGCGGACAAGGGCATCGAGCTGCTGCTCTCGCTGGCGCACACCGCCTCGGTCTTCCAGATGGTGGCGGTGCCCATCGCCTGGGCCGAGAAGCTGGCTGACCGCAGCGACAACAAGCTCGACGACGTGCTCGTGCCGATGCTCTCGACGGTCACCAAGGTGGCCGTGGTCCTCGTCGGCGGCGTGAAGGCGGTCTCGATCATCGACCCCGAGATCTCCAAGTCGATCCTCGGCCTGCTCGCGGCGGGCGGACTCGGCCTGGCCTTCGCCTCGCAGGACACGCTCCGCAACGTCTTCGGGGCGGTCATGCTCATCGTCGACGAGCCCTTCACGCTCGGCGACGTCATCAACACCGGCAGCCACGAGGGCAAGGTCCGCGCGCTCGGCCTCCGCTCCACCACCATCGAGCTCAACGACGGGCAGACGCTCACCATCCCCAACAGCGACCTGGCCAACCGCTCCATCGTCAACCTCACCCGGCGCGACTTCATCCGCTGCCTGGAGATGGTGCACATCGAGGCCAACACGTCGGCCGACAAGGTCCGCGAGGCGGCCGAGATCGTCCGCCAGGCCCTCGCGGGGCACGAGGGCTCGGACCCGCGTCACCCGCCGCTGGTCAGCGTGCACGAGTTCGGGGAATGGTCGGTCAACATCCGCTACATCTACTGGTACTTCCCGGCGGACCTCCGCCGCCACGCGGACTTCAACCAGCGCCTGCTGGTGCGCATGACCGAGAAGCTCCAGGAGGCGGGCATCCGCCTCGCCGTCCAGGGCACGCCCCAGCCCCGCTGAGACAACTTACCTCCATGGCACTCATCGAAGCCAAGAACCTCCGCAAGGCGTACGGCGCGCTCGTCGCCGTGCGCGACGTCTCCTTCAACGTCGACCGCGGCGAAGTCGTGGGATTCCTCGGCCCCAACGGGGCCGGCAAGTCCACCACGATGAAGCTGCTCACCGGGCACCTGCGCGCCGACGCGGGCTCGGCCTCCGTGGCCGGCCACGACGTGTCCGCCGACCCGGTCGAGGCCAAGCGCCACCTGGGCTACTCGCCCGAGGGCGCGCCGGCCTACGGCGAGATGACCGTGCGCGAATTCCTGCGCTTCGCCGCCGACCTGCGCGGACTCGACGACGCCGGCGAGCGCGTGCGCGCCACGCTCGACCTCTGCCGCCTCGGCGAGGTCGCCGGCCAGAACGTCGACACGCTCTCCAAGGGGTTCCGGATGCGCGTGGGCTTCGCCCAGGCGGTCATCCACGATCCCGAGGTGCTCATCCTCGACGAGCCGACGGACGGCCTCGACCCCAACCAGAAGCACGAGGTGCGCCGCATCCTCAAGGACATGGCCGCCCGCAAGGCGGTCATCGTCTCCACCCACATCCTCGAGGAGGTCGGCGAGCTCTGCACGCGCGTCGTCGTCATCGCCCGCGGCGAGATCCGCTGCGACGAGCCCCGCGAGAGGTTCCTCGCCCGCGGCCCCGAACTCAACGCGGTCTTCCGCCAGCTCACCGCCTGACCCGATTTCCGCCATGACCGAAGCCACTTCCGCCCGCCCCGCCTCCTCCGCCGCGTTCCGCGCGGTGCTGCGACGTGAGTTCGCCGGCTACTTCCGCACGCCGCTGGCGTACGTCTTCCTCGCGGTCTTCAACGCCTTCGCCGTGTCGCTCGCCTTCTTCGTGGGCGGACTCTACGAGGCCGGCGTCGCCAGCCTCGACCGGTTCTTCCTCTACCATCCCTGGCTCTGGGCGTTCCTGGCCCCGGCCGCCGGCGCCCGGCTCTGGGCCGAGGAGCGCCGTCAGGGCACGCTCGAGCTGCTCCTCACCTGGCCGGTCACGGTCTGGCAGGCCGCGAGGAACTTGCCGAGCGCGGCCTGGCTCTTCCTCGCCTGCGCCCTCGCCATCACCCTGCCCGTCGCCTTCACGGTCGGCTGGCTCGGCGATCCCGACGTCGGCGTGATCGCCGCGGGCTACGTCGGCTCGCTGCTCTGCGCGGGCGCGTGCCTCGGCGTGGCCGCGGTGGCCTCGGCCCTGACGCGCAGCCAAGTCATCGCCTTCGTCACGGGCTTCCTCGGCTGCTTCGCGCTGGTGCTCGTCGGCTACGGGGTGTTCGACGAGCTGCTCGCCGGAGCCCTCTCCTCGGGCGCGGTCGACGAGTTCCGCCGGCTCGGCCTCTGGCGCAACCTCGAGCCCTTCACGCTGGGGCTCCTGGACGCCCGGCCCGCCGCCTACTTCCTGTCCGTGGCCTTCGCCGGCCTCGGGCTGAGCGCCATCATCATCGAACGCCGCTGAACCGGAGGACACCACGATGTCACGCACCCAAGCCCTCGTCGCCGCCCTCGCCGTCCTGGCCGCGGCCTTCTTCGCCAACCTGATCTTCGGCGCCACGGACCTGCGCCAGGACCTCACGGACGGCCGGACGTTCACGCTCTCGCCCGGCTCGCTCAAGGTCGTGCAGGGCCTGGACGAACCGGTCACCCTCGAGCTCGTCGCCAGCCGCTCCGACGTCAAGCTGCGCCCCTACCTCGAGAGCTACTCCCGCCGCGTGGAGACGCTGCTGCGCGAGTACGCCTCGCGTTCCGGCGGCAAGGTCCGCCTGACGGTCACGGACCCGCGCCCCGACACCAAGGAGGAGCAGCGCGCCCAGCGCCACGGGCTCGGCGCCATGCGCGCCCAGCAGGGGGCGGCCTACCTCGGGCTCACCGCCACGCAGGCCGACACGGTCAAGGCGGTCCCGATGCTCGACCCTTCGCGCGAACGCTTCCTGGAGTACGACGTGACGAAGCTCATCGCCTCCGCCTCGCGGCTGGAACGGCCGAAGCTCGCCGTCATCAGCGGCCTGCCCATCACCGGCGCGCCCTCGCCGCAGGGCGAGCAGTCGGGCCCGGCGGACTTCCTGATCGCCGAGCTCGGGCAGACGTTCGAGGTCATCACGCTCAACAACCAGGCGGCCGAGCTGCCCAAGGACGTCAAGGTGGTGGCGCTGGTCCATCCGTTCGGACTCGCCGACGGCCTGGCCTACCAGGTCGACCAGTTCCTGATGAGGGGCGGCCCGGTCTTCGTCGCGGCCGACCCGCTCTCTCGCTTCCAGAAGTTCCAGCAGGGCAGCATGCCCTTCATGGTCGCGCCGATGGCCGCCATGGGCGCCTCGAGCGACCCCGCCCTGCTCCGCGGCTGGGGCGTGAACGCCGAGATGCTCGGCGTGTCGGGCGACGCCGCCAACTCGGTCCAGATCCGCGGCTCGCGCGGCGAACCGGTGCAGTACCCCTCCGCCTTCTCGGTCCCTCCCTCGGGACTCAGTGCCGACTCGCCGCTGACGAGCGACCTGCGTGAGCTGGGCTTCATGGAGGCCGGCGAACTGGCCCTCATCTCCGGCGCGGAGAAGCGCCTCGTGCTCACGCCGCTCGTGACCCTCGCGGGGCCGGGCGCCGGCTCGGTGCCGACGACCTCCGCCAACGCGGGACCGTTCGAGAAGGTGGCCCTCGCCTTCAAGCCCGACGGCCGCGCCCGCATCCTCGCCGCGACGGTGACAGGCACGTTCTCCTCCGCCTTCCCCGAAGGTCCGCCCAAGCCCGCGCCCGGACCCGACGGCAAGCCCGCGCCCGCCCCCAAGGCGGACGGACACCTGAAGGAGTCCGTCAAACCGGGACGCCTGCTCGTCGTCGCCGACTCGGACTTCATGCTCGACCCCTTCACGGTGCGCCAGCGCCAGATCGGCGGCGGTCAGGTCGCGATGGAGGCCATCAACGACAATCTCGCCTTCGCCCTCAGCGCCCTCGAGACCCTCGCGGGCAGCGAGGAGCTGGTGGGGCTCCGCTCCAAGGGCACCTCGATCCGTCCCTTCACCAAGGTCCTCGCCCTCGAACGCGAGGCCTCGATGCGCTACCAGGCCAAGCTCGACGAGATCGAGCGCAAGCTCGAGGAGGCCAACGCCCGCATCACCGAGCTCTCCCGCGCGGGAGCCGGCGCGCAGAAGGGCGCGCTGGTCATCACGCCCGAGATGCAGCGCGAGGTGCAGAAGTTCCAGGACGAGGTCGACCGGCTCTCCGAGGAGCGCCGGGTCATCCGCCGCGGCCTCAGCGAGGACGTCAACTCGCTCGGACGCCGTCTCCAGGTCCTCAACCTCGTGGCCGGCCCGGCGCTGGCCGCCCTGCTCGGGCTGCTCTACGCCCTCTCCCGCCGCCGCAAGTCCGCCTGACCCGCCATGCGCACCAAGAACCTGCTCATCGCCACGCTGGTCCTCGGACTGGCCGCCCTGGCCGCCCTCCGGCTCGGCCGAGAAGAGGCCCCCGCCGCGGCCGCCCGCTCGCCGCTCATCGACCCCGCCCTGCTCGCCGCCGCCGTGAAGGTGGAGGTGAAGGCCAACGGCAAGTCCGCCACGCTCGAGAAGGGCGCCGGCGACGTGTGGTCGGTGAAGGAGAAGCTCGGCCTCCCGGCGGACGTGGAGAACCGCCTCGCCCCGCTCCTGCGTGCGCTGCAGAAGGCGGAGAATCTCGGCGTGCTCACGACGAGCGCCAAGCGTCTGGAGCGGCTCGGCCTCGGCGAGACGACGGTCAGAATCACGGCGGCCGACGGCCGTTCCTGGTCGGCCGAGATCGGACGCACCACCGACGACGGCAGCGGCTCCGCGGTCCGGCTGAAGGACGCCAAGGAGGCGCTCCGCACGACGTTCTCGGGTTACGTCGAGGGCGACCCGACCTCATGGTTCGACCCGCTGCTGCACAACAAGGCGCCGGAGGAGGTCAGGTCGGTCACGCTGACGGCCGCCGACGGATCGGTCTCGGGAACGCGCCCCGCCAAGGGGCAGCCGTTCCCGGGCAAGGAGTCCGGCGTGCTCGAGGGCATGGTCGGCAGCCTTTCCAACCTGCGCGCGACCGATGCGGTGGCGAAGGACGACGCGTCGGCGAAGAAGGCCTTCGAGAAGGCGTCGGCGGTGAAGCTCGAGTATTTCGACGGCACGACGCTGACGCTGACCATCGGACGGCTCCCCGGCCCGACGCCGGCCGACCAGCCCAGGATGTTCGTCCGTGCGGCGCATTCGGACCCGAAGCACCCGGCGAACGCGCTCGGCGCGAAGGCCGAGTTCACGATGTCGGGATGGCTGGGCGAACAGGTCCCCGCCACGGTCGCGGACTTCCGCAAGGCCGTGGAACCGCCGCCCCCTCCGCCCGAAGCCCCGGCACAGGGCGACGTGGGCCTGCCGAAGTTCGCGCCGCCGGCGCAGAAGTGAGCGGCGCATCCGGCGTCCCCCGAAAGCCCTTGCCTCCCGAGGCGGGGGCTTTTTCTTGGGACGCACGATGCTGATCGCCGAAGCCCAGTCGCTCGCGACCTACCTTCCCGCCCTCGTCCAGGCGGCGCTCGGTCTCGCGGTGCCCGTGGCGATCCTCGCGGTGAGCCACCTCTTCGGCCAGCGCGCCAAGGGCAACTACATCAAGGACAAGGCCTACGAGTGCGGCCTGCCGATGGAGGGCAAGGCGCACCCCCGTTTCGCGGTCAAGTTCTACGTCACCGCGATGCTCTTCATCCTCTTCGACATCGAGGTGGTCTTCCTCGTGCCCTGGGCGCTGGTCTACCGCGAGTTCCTCGCCGCCGGCATCGCGGTCACCGCCGCCACGGCCGCCTTCCTCGGCGTGCTGGTGCTCGGCCTGCTCTACGAGGTTAAGCGCGGCGCGCTGGACTGGGAGAAGTGAGCCGCCGGGGGGCGATTTGCCTCTCGACTGGCGCCAGAGCCCGTCATAATAAGAACGGCGATGAACTCCTACATCGCCTCCCTGCTCGCTCAAACCGCCGATGCCGACCCAGCTGTCGCCGCCGGCATCATGGCCGTCATGGCGGCCTTCTCCATGGTCTTCTTCGTCGCCGGCATCCTGATGCTGGTCGCCGGCTGGAAAATCTACGCCAAGGCGGGCCAGCCCGGCTGGGCGGTGCTCATCCCGATCTACAACGTGATCGTCTTCCTGCGCGTCGTCGGCCTCGCCTGGTACTGGATCTTCTTCCCGCTGGTGGTCCTCATTCCGATCCTCGGCTTGTTCGCCTACCTCGCCTGGGCCATCTGGCTCAACCACCGCCTCTCCGTCCGCTTCGGGCAGGGGGTCGGCTTCACCATCGGCCTCGTCCTGCTCTCCCCGATCTTCTGGCTGATCCTCGCCTTCGGATCCTCCAAGTACGTCGGGGAACAGCCCGCGCAGCCCTGAACCGGTCCGTCGGCTGACGAAAGGGCGCCCTCTGGGGCGCCCTTTTTATTTTCCCGGGAGAGATATGGACAGCCGCGCCGGCCTGCCCTAAGAAAGCTCCATGACCCCGCCTCTCGCCCTGCTTCCGCTCGCCGACGTTCCCGCCGAAGTTTACGGAAAGATGTTCTGGGTGAGCTTCCTCGCCGCCGCCCTGGTCGCGACGCTCGTGTTCAGCCTGAGGGTTCTCTGGCTGATCTTCGAGAAGGCGGGCCACGAGGGGTGGAAGTCGGTCATTCCGGTCTACCACCATGTCATCATCACCCGCATCGCCGGACTGTCCGCCTGGTGGACACTGGCGCTCCTTCTGGTCATACCCCTGGTGGGGGCCCGCGACAAGAACGTGAAGGTGCTGTGCCTGGTCCTGCTCTTCCTCTGGTGGGGCTGGCTCTGCCAGCGGATTGCGAAACGCTTCGGCAAGGGCATCGGCTTCGGCCTCGGCCTCACCGTGCCCGGTACGGACTTCTACTTCCGGACGGCCCTGGCCTACGACAAGTCGACCTATAACGCGCAGCCCTGAGAGCGGAGGCGAGGCATCAAAAAAGGGCGGACGGGCTCAGGGGCCGCAGACGCCGCAGCCTCCGGGCAGCTCGCGGAAGAAATCGTGGCCCTTGTCGTCGACGAGGATGAACGCGGGGAAGTCGACGACCTCGATCTTCCAGACGGCCTCCATGCCGAGCTCGGGATAGTCGATGACCTCGACCTTGCGGATGTTCTCCTGGGCGAGGATGGCCGCGGGGCCGCCGATGGAGCCGAGGTAGAATCCGCCGTGGGCCTTGCACGCGGCGGTCACGGCCTCGCCGCGGTTGCCCTTGGCGATCATGACGAGGGAGCCGCCGTGCTTCTGGAAAAGCTCGACGTAGCTGTCCATGCGCCCGGCGGTGGTCGGACCGAAGGAGCCCGAGGGCATCCCGGCGGGGGTCTTCGCGGGACCGGCGTAGTAGACGGGGTGGTCCTTGATGTACTGCGGGAGGCCCTCGCCCTTCTCGAGGCGCTCGCGGATCCTGGCGTGCGCGATGTCGCGCGCGACCACGAGCGTGCCGGTCAGCGCGAGGCGGGTGGTCACGGGATGCCGTGAGAGCTCGGCGCGGATCTCCGCCATCGGCCGGTTCAGGTCCACCTTCACGACCTTGGCGGCGTCGGCGTGCCTGCGCGCGGCGGCGGGGATGAACCGTCCGGGATCCGACTCGAGCTTCTCGATCCAGACGCCGTCCTTGTCGATGCGGGCCTTGGCGTTGCGGTCGGCGGAGCAGGAGACGGCGAGGCCGATCGGACAGGAGGCGCCGTGCCGCGGGAGACGGACGACGCGCACGTCGAGCGCGAACCACTTGCCGCCGAACTGCGCCCCGATGCCGAGCTGGTGCGCGACCTTGAGGAGCTCGGCCTCGAGCGCGGTGTCGCGGAAGGCCCGTCCATGCTCGTTGCCCGAGGTCGGCAGCGCGTCGTAGTAGTGGGTCGAGGCGAGCTTCACCGCCTTCATGGTCGCCTCGGCGGAAGTGCCGCCGATGACGAACGCGAGGTGGTAGGGCGGGCACGCGGCGGTGCCGAGCGACTGCATCTTCTCGGTCAGGAACCTGACGAGGGACTTCGGGTTGAGGACGGCCTTGGTCTCCTGATAGAGGTAGCACTTGTTGGCCGAGCCCCCGCCCTTCGCCACGAAGAGGAACTCGTACTTCATGCCGTCGCCCGAGGCGATGTCCACCTGCGCGGGCAGGTTGGTGCCGGTGTTCTTCTCGGCGTACATGTCCAGCGGCGCGAGCTGCGAGTAGCGCAGGTTGTTCTGCGCATAGGCCTGGTAGACGCCGAGGGAGAGCGCCTCGGCGTCGCCGCCGCCGGTCCAGACCTGCTGGCCCTTCTTGGCCACGATCTGGGCGGTGCCGGTGTCCTGGCAGAAGGGCAGCACGCCCTTGGCCGCCACCTCGGCGTTGCGCAGCATGGCGAGCGCGACGGAGCGGTCGTTGTCGCTCGCCTCGGGGTCCTCGAGGATCGCGGCCACCTGGCGCAGGTGCGGGGTGCGCAGATGAAAGTTGATGTCGTGGAGGGCCTGGTTCGCCAGCAGGGTGAGCGCCGCCGGGGCGACCTTGAGCACGGGCCGGCCGTCGAACTCGCCCACGGAGACGTGCTCCCGGGTGAGCAGGCGGTACTCGGTGTCGTCGGGTCCGAGCGGGAAGGGATCCTGGTAGTGGAACTCGGCGGGCATCTTCCCCAAGGTTGCGGAGAGGGCGTCCGCCCGCAAACGGAAAGCGGGATCAGGAGGGAACCGCGGCGGGCGGGCCGAGCCGCACGACGCCCGAATCCGCGACGAGCTCGGCGCCCTCGGGGAGGTCCGCGGGCACGAGCGCCAGCGCCGTGCGCCCGTCCGCGGAACGGACGGTCCCGGCAGGCCTGCCGTCGGCGGCCCGGAGCTGCATCCCGGCGTTGAGCCCGCCCGAGGCCGCGACGAGGCGCAGCACCCGCCGGAGCGTGCCCATCGAATGGATGCGGGCCATCACCTCCTGGCCGAGATAGCAGCCCTTGTCATGGTCGACCCACGCTTCGAGGCCGCACTCCTGCGGAAACTCCCCTTCGCCGCAGTCCTCGGGCACGGACGGCACGCCGGCGGCGACGCGGGCGCGCTCCAGCCGGACGAAGTCGCCCTCCTCGCAGCCGGGCGGCACGCCCTTCGGACCGAGATAGGCGTGGGCCTCGGGGCCGGGAAGCCGTGCGCAGGCGAAGGCCTGCGCGCCGATGGGGAGCGGGGGCTCGGCCGTGCCCTCGATCACGCCCCACGACCAGGCCGACGACTCGTCGGCGGTCTCGACGTCGTCCGAGACGACGTTGGCCGTGACGACGGCGGCGAGCGCCCCGGCCGTCAGGCCCTCGCCCACCAGCAGGAACGTGCCGTCGGGCTCCGGCACCACGAACGTGTGGGCCAGCACCCTGCCCTTGCGGTTCAGCCAGAGCGCGTGCACCGGCGAACCCGGACGCAGGTCCGCGGTGCACTGCCCCTGCAGGAAGGCGGCGGCGTCCGCGCCCCGCACGCGGAGCACGCAACCGGGCACCGGCGTGAATCGGAGCGGCATCACAGCATGGCCCAGCGCAGCGAGACGGCCAGCAGCGATACGTTCGCGTAGGCCGCGGCGAGCACGTCGTCCATCACGATTCCGAGGCCTCCCGGCAGGCGCTCCAGCGCCCGCACCCCGAAGGGCTTCGTGATGTCGAAGAGCCGGAACAGCAGGAACCCGAGCGCGACGAGCAGCAGCGCCGACTTGCCCGAATGCACGTAGGGATTGAACAGGAAGACCAGCGGCATCGCCGCGAACTCGTCGAGGATCACCTCGGACGGATCCTTCTTGCCGATCATGAAGGCGGCCACGCCGCAGATGAAGACCGCGCCCGCGACCACGAGGAGGTCGAAGATCAGCTCATGGTGCCAGCCCCGCGCGTGGGCGAGCCGCACGACCAGCGCCCACCAGAGCAGCCCCGCGGCCGAACCCCAGGTGCCCGGCGCCTTCAGACGTCCGAGCGGGCCGAGGGTGGCGACCGCGACGATCATGACGACAGGCCGGGCAGGTGCCGGCGGTGCCGGATCAGGTAGCTGGCGCCGGAGACCACGGTGAGCAGCACCGCCAACCAGAAGAGCGACATGATGATGAGCTCCCAGCGCTGATGCCAGGCGGCGGAGAGGCGCCAGTGCGTCTCATAGGCGCGGAGCCCGATGAGGTGTCCGATGGCGAGGATCTGCAGGAAGGTCTTGATCTTGCCGAGCCCCTCCGCCTCCAGCACCTGGCCGGAGGCCGCGGCGACGAGCCGCAGGCCGGTGATGAGGAACTCGCGCGCGAGGATCAGCATCACGCCGAAGGAGGCCAGCAGCGCCGCGTCGGGGTCCGCGGGCAGCGGTCGGCCGGCGTCGTCCCAGCGCACCACCGGCAGGCAGCCGGCGGCGGCGAGGCCGACGAGCAGGCCGAGGATGAAGATCTTGTCCACCAGGGCGTCCATCAGCCGGCCGAAGTCCGACACCGCGTCCAGCCGGCGGGCGATCCACCCGTCGAAGACGTCGGTCAGGGCGGCGACGATGAAGAGCGCCAGGGCCGCGCTGGCCCAGACCCCGGCCCAGTGGGTCCAGAGGGCGATGAGCACCACCGCGGGCATGCGCGCGGCGGTCAGGATGTTGGGCACTTGGCGGAGAAGCTGCATGCGGGCTTGCGGCGAGGATGTTCCCGCGTGAGAGTGAGCCGCAACAGGAAAACGATGGCCCGCCAGCGACGCACCGCCGTGTACCCCGGCACCTTCGACC
>JBJTIX010000277.1:0-9457 GCA_046095205.1 Opitutia bacterium | reverse complement strand
ACCCTGCTGCTCGCTGGCTAGCAGCAGGGTCGACGCGTCCGCCCAGGCGCAGCCCTCGAGCTGCCACGAGAGCAGCGGCGGCGAAAGCGCCGCACCGAGGGCGCGACCGGAAAAGAACGCCTCACCGGAGGCGGGAAGGTCGAAGACCCAGACGAAGCGGTAGGTCAGCACCGCGAGGCGCGCGCCGTCCGGCGAGACGGACGCATCCGTGACCATGCCAAGAGCGTCGAAGCGGCCGACCTTGACGGGCACGGCGCGGTCACCGTCCGCCGGTAGGTCGACTTTCCACAGGTCGGTGAGCGTGTCGCGGCGGTGCTTGGTCAGGAGGTACACCCTGCCGCCGCGCATGAACGCGGCCTCGCAGTCATGGGCGAGCTCGGGGTCGGGATACGTCCGCTGGTCCGGCCAGGAGAAGGCGATCCGCCGCGTGGCGGCCGTGGATGCGCCGCGCGCGGGCTCCTGGAGCACGTAGAGCTGCAGCTCCTTGCGCAGCGAGAGGTTGTTGCCGACGTCGGCGACCACCATCCGTCCGGTGGCGTCGCCGGTGACCGCCTCCCAGTCCGAACAGGACGCGCCGGCCAGCTCCGGGGCGGACCACGGCGCACCCGCGTGCGGGACGAGCGCGCCGTCCGCACCGACCGGCACCAGACGCGGCCGCTTCCCGTGGTCGGTCACGGCCCAGAATACGCCGGGCATCGAGGGGCTGGCCCAAAGGCCCGAGCACTCGGGCAGCTCCGACTTCGGAAGCCGCGCGACGGGCTTCAGTTCGACCGGCGGACCCTTCGGGGCGACGCGCGTGACCGTCGCCGGCTCGGCGCAGAGGGCCGAGGCGAGAAGAAGGACCGTCGCACACGCCGGACGCATGGACCAAAGGGTGGGCGAAGCCGGACCGTCTGGCAATCCATGTAGTTTTTCGTGGCACAGTCCGCCGGGAAGGGAAACATCCCGCCATGGCCCGTTCGGCAAGAGCCCTGTGGACGGCCCGCCTCAGAGGCGGGCCGCCGCGACCGACCACGGCCGGACGCTCGCGGGCCGCCTCTCCGTTCGCCGCACCCGCGGCCCGGCGAGGCTGCCGCGCCGTGATCCTGGGCATCGACCCTTCCCTGCGTGGCACCGGCCTCGCGGTCATCGACGCCCGCGGCGAATCGCCCAAGCTCCTCGCCAGCCTCACCCTGCGTCTGCCCCCGCGGCTCACCCAGGCCGAATGCCTCGGACGCATCGCCGCGGAATCCGAACGCCTGGCCCGCGAGCACGGCGCGAGCGAGGTCTCGGTCGAAGGCACGATCTACGTGCAGAACTTCCGCACCGCGCAGGCGATGGGCGCCTCGCGGGGCGCGGCGCTCGGAGCGGTCGCCCGGCTCGGACTCAAAGTGGCGGAATACGCCCCGGCCCGCATCAAGCAGGCCGTGACGGGGAATGGCCGGGCCTCGAAGACCCAGGTGGCCAGGATGGTGGGCGCGACGCTGGGGCTGGGACGGGAGCTGCCCTCCGACGAGGCGGACGCGGCCGCCGCGGCCCTCTGCCACGCCTACAACGCCCGCTGACCTCAGTCCTCGGTGACGGCGAACCGGTCCGCGCGGCCGTTGGCCTCGCTCCAGCGCGCCATCAGCTCGTCGAGCGGCACGGGGCGCACGTTCTGGGAGAGGTTGGCGACGCCCGCCTCGATGCAGGCGCGGAGCTGGTCCCAGACCGCGGCGTAGGAGCGCGTGAAGCGCAGCGAGCCGTCGCGGATCAGGCTCGAGACCTGGCAGCAGCCGCCGACCTCCGTGCAGACGAAGCGTCCCGCTCGGAAATCCTCCACCGTGGGGGCGAAGAGGTCGAAGCGCGCGAAGTGCAGCCCCGGGAAACGCCGGGCGAAGGCGGAGACCGCCGCGTCGAGCTCGGGGGTGAGGAGGTCGGGACGGTGGACGCAGCGGGCCCCGTGGCCGTAGCTGCCGGTCGGATTGAGGGTGACCGTCTCGCCGGCGGGGACGACGCGCGTGAGCTCGCGGGAATGGCAGCGGAGGTAGAGCGCGGCGCGGGTGACCGCGCGGTCGTCGAGCCAGATGAGCTCCTCGAGCGTCTGCTCGCCGTCGCCCCGCACGGTCACCGCGCGTTTCTCGACGATCGCCATCACCCGGCCGTCGTCGCGGCCGGGACTGCGGCGCCACACGACCTCGAACTCGCGGCCCGTCACCAGCGGCTGGAGGACCAGGTCCTCCTCGGCGTCGCGCATGAGGCGCTCGAGCGCCACCCCGTCGCGCACGATGCGCAGGCCCGCGCCGTTCTCGGAGACCTCGGGCTTGCAGACGAGGGGGAACCCGTGCTCGGTCGAGAAGGCGGCGCCCTCGCGGACGCGGACCTCGGCGGAGTCGTCGCACGGGACGGCAAGGGTGGGACAGCAGCGCGAATCGCGCTGGAAGGGGCGCAGCAGCAGCGAGCGGGCGTCGCCGGTGAAGCCGCCGATGCGGCCGAAGGACGGATTGGCGGAGGCGAAGGCCGTCAGGCTGCGGTGACGGAGGCTGAGCAGCGCCAGCGCGACGCGCAGGGGCAGGAACAGGATGGCGGAGCGCCAGCCGGAGGGCTGCAGCACCCGGCGCACCTTCATCACGATCTCCCTCCGTCCGCGCCAGGTCAGGGCGGGGATGATCCAGTGCGTCAGGAACCAGATGGAGGCGAAGAGCCCGATCACGATCCAGGCCGCATACTGCTTGTAGCGGGGGAACTGCTCCATGAAGGGCGGTCCGAGCGTGCCGCCGAGGAGCATGAGGAGCGGGGTCCAGACGAGCGCGGCGACGAAGAGCAGCAGGGCGAGCCGCGGCAGGCCCAGGCGCAGGATGCCGGCGGTGACGAAGGTGGGGACGCGGCTGGCAGGGATGAAGCGCGAGCTCACGATGATCAGCATCCCGCGCGGCGAGCCGAACCAGCCGGCCATGCGGTCGATCTCGTGCTCCTTCACGATCCACTTCAGCGGCGCCCGCCGCAGGGCGCCCCGGCCCAGCCACCGTCCGAGCGAGTAGAGCACCATGTCGCCGATGAAGATGCCGACCGTACAGGCGAGGGCGGCCCACCAGAAGCCGATGATGCCCTCGGCGGCGAGCAGTCCGGCCGCGAGGCAGGTCGGGTCCTCGGCCACGAAGGTGCAGAGGATGATGATGAGGACCAGCATCCAGAACCTCGAGCCGCCGGAGACGACGAGGTCGGGATCCGGCTGGTCGTGAGGCACGGGGGCGGGACGGCCCGGCACCTCCCCCTTCTCGGCGGACTCGATGAAGCGCACGACCACGGGGGCCGCCAGGGGGGTGATGTCGTGCCCCCCTTCGAACACCCGCAGCACCGCGTGGGGCATGAGGCGGCCGGAGTAGCGCGCCGCGTCGCCGGGCGCGATCCAGTCGGACTCGCCGTGCAGGATGAACGCGGGCCCGTTCCAGCCGCGCAGACGGGACTTCGCGTCGGAGAGGTCGCTGTCGAAGAAGACCCCGGAGTAGCCGCGGTTGAAGGGCATGCGGTCGGCCAGGCCGAAATGGGGCGTGGCGACGTCGAACAGCACGAACGGGATGTGGTGGAAGAAGTAGACGAACTTGTTGGCGACGGCGTTGCCCAGCAGCGTGTACTCCTGCGCGCCCGGGGCCGACAGCAGGGTCAGCGAGGCCACCCGGTCCGGATGCCGTGCGGCGATCTGGAGCGCGACCATCGCGCCCATGCCCTCCCCGACCAGATGGAAGCGTCCTGCGCCGAGGCGCTGCTCGAGCGCGCGGGCGGTGTCGGCGGCGATGGCGTCGACGCCCATCGACTCCCGGGACCGGTAGCGCGCGGTCGGCCAGCGGACCGCGAAAACGGGGCCCGCGGGCCCGGGCTGCTCGTGCAGGGTCCTGGCCAGGCGGTCCCACTCGCTCCCGCCGTCGGGCAGGCGCGGCACCACGACCACCGGCAGCGAGCCGCCCCGGGCGGGGCCGACCGCCTCGACATCGATCGTGTGCGCCTGCTCCGCATCCGGGCTGCGCTCCGTGGAGGTGAACCAGCGCGAGGCCAGGACCAGCAGCACGTACACCCCGAGGACGATCCACTTGGGCGGGATGCGCCGGATCGTGCGTTTGCGCTCGGCGAACGTGGCCATGGGGGTCAGTCATCCAAACCGGACCCGGGCGGGGGGCAAGAAGGTAAGGCCTCCGCAGCGGGGCGTTTTGGCTTCCTCTGCCCCGCGGCCTCGACTTTTCTGGAAGCAGTGGAATCCACCGGCAAGGAGCTACCCGGCCTCAGGGTCACCGTCGACCGGGTGGTCCACCAGATCCTCCCCGACCACGCGGACCAGAAGCCCCACGCGTTCGCCTACTTCCTGAGCATCATCAACCTCTCCGGCGAGACCGTCCGCATCATCGGACGAAAGTGGGTGCTGCGCGCCGAGGACGGCTCGGTTCAGGTCCTGGAGGGGGACGGCGTGGTCGGCAAGTCGCCCCTGCTGGCGCCGGGAGACAAGTTCTCCTACAGCAGCCACCACCTCGCCGACGGCCCCGTCCGGGCCGAGGGCGCCTTCCACGGCGTGACCGGACACGGCGAGCGCATCTTCGTGCGCATCCCGCCCTTCGACATGACCCCTCCCCTTTCCGAAAACTGAACGGATGAGACTCACCGACCTGAACTCCGGCCGCGAGATCGGCGCCAACTGCATGCTCGCCGAATTCGGCGGCCTGCGCGTCGCCTTCGACTGCGGCCTGCATCCCAAGCTCGAAGGCCGCAAGGCGCTGCCCCGGCTGGACCAGGTGCAGGCCCCGCTCGACGGCGTCATCCTCACGCACTGCCACCTCGACCACCTCGGTTCGCTGCCGCTGCTGCTCCGCGCGCACCCCTCGGCCCGGGTCTTCGCGTCCGCCGCGTCGACGCTCTTCGCCCGACGCCTGCTCAACAACTCCGTGCGGGTGATGATGCGCCAGCGGGAGGAGACCGGACTGCCCGACTACCCGCTGTACCTCGAGAAGGACGTCGAGCGGGTCGAGAACGCCCTCTCGGCCGCGCCGATCGGCGTCCCGCGCACGCTCGGACGCGGCGGCGAGGAGCTGACGTTCTCCTTCCACCCCGCCGGGCACGTCGCCGGGGCCGTGGGCTGCCTGATCGAGCACCGCCGGCGGCGGCACTTCTTCACCGGCGACGTGCACTTCAGGGCCCAGCGCACGGTCGGGGGCGCGGAGTTCCCGCGCCAGCCGGTCGACACCCTCGTGATGGAGTGCACCCGCGGAGCCACCACGACGGTGCCCTCCGCCAGCAGGGAGGCCGAGGAACGCCGGCTGCTGCGCGCGGTCAACGCCGTCATCGACCGCGGAGGCTCCTGCCTGCTGCCGGCGTTCGCCTTCGGACGCATGCAGGAGATCCTGCTCTTCCTCGACGAGGCCGCCGCCAAAGGCGAGCTGGCCGACGTGCCGGTGTTCTGCTCCGGCCTCGGACTGGACCTCTGCGACTACCTGCACGAGGCCTCGCGCAAGACGCGCCAGCTGAAGTTCGACCGCGGGGTGCTGCGCGACCTGGGCGTGATCCCGCTCTCCCGCAAGTACGTGCAGCCCGGACGTAACATGCCCGAGCAGGGGATCTACGTCCTCTCCAGCGGCATGCTGGTCGAGAAGACGCCCTCCTGGCGCGTCGCGGCCAACATGCTCGACCACGAGGAGAACGCCGTGCTGTTCGTCGGCTACTGCGATCCTGAAACCCCGGGGGGCGAACTCATCGGCCTACCGCCGGGCGGGAAGTTCAAGTTCCGCGGGCTCGACCATGAGGCCACGCTGCGGGCGCAGGTGGAGCGCTTCCACCTGAGCGGTCACGCCGACCGCGAGGAGCTCGTCGCGTTCGCGCGCGAGGTCTCGCCCAAGGACGTCGTGCTGACGCACGGGGACCCGCCCGCCCGGGCCTGGATGAAGGAGGCGCTCGCCGCCGCGCTGCCCGGGGCGAGGATCCACGACCCCGAGCCGGGCGTGCCGCTCGACCTGTGAGGAGCCGCCCGACATCGGTCGAGGACTGGCGGGAGTTCACCCTCACCCGCGGCCCGCGCATGGCGGCGGAGGAGTTCCTCATCAAATTGGGCCGGATGGGCGCGACGGAACAGCGCGCCGCGCTCTGCGGGCTGCCCGACGCGCGCGAGCTGGTGCGGAGGTTCGAGGCGGCCTGGCCGATGAGGGACTCCGCCCTGGGCGGCGTGCCCTTCCTCACGAAGGACGTCTACTTCTCCGCCGGATCGACCACCGGAGCCGGCTCCAAGTTCCTCGCGGAGGAACTGGGTCCGGCGGTCCGAACCTCCACCCTGCCGGCCGCCTTCCGCGAGGACGCCGGCGCGGTGGAGTGCGGGCGAACGCAGCTCAACGAGTTCGCGCTCGGGCTGTCCGGCGAGAATCCGCATTTCGGCGACTGCCCGCATCCCTACCTGGCCGGCCGTCTGTCGGGCGGCTCGAGCTCGGGCTCCGCCTACGCGGTGGCGCGCGGTCTCGTGCCCTTCGCGCTCGCGACCGACACGGCCGGCTCGATCCGCGTGCCCTGCGGTCACTGCGGAACGTGGGGCCTCCGGCTCTCGCCGGACGTGAGCCCGGTCGGCGACATCGTCCCGCTCTCGCCCGGACACGACGCGCAGGGCTGGATCACGCGCACGCCGGCCGACCTACGGAAGGTGTCGGCCGCGGTGCTCGGCGAGGCGCCCCCGACAGGCGGGGGGCTCTGGGCCGGCGACCTCGGGCTCGGGGCCGAGCCGAAGACCCTGGCGGCCGCGCGCGAACTGGCGCTGAAGGCGGGGGCGCAGGTGGACCGGGCGGCCGCCGAGCTTCTTCGTCAGGCCTGCGCGCAGGCCGCGTCGGTCTGGCCGGTCATCGGCGCCGCCTCCGCCGCACGCGTGCACGCCGCATGGCTGGACCGCAGGAAGGACGATTACGATCCGGCGGTCTGGCGCCGGCTTGACGCCGGGCGGCGTCGCACCCCGGAGGAGCTGCGCGCGGCGGAGACCGCGAGGGACCGCATCGCGGAGGCCTTCCGCGCGGTCTTCGCGCGCCACCACTTCGTCGCCCTCGTCTCCACGCCCGGCCCCGCCCTGCGGAAGGAGCAGGCCGACGAGCAGGCCCGCAACCTGCTCCTGGGGCTCAACGCCCCCGCCGCGCTCGCGGGCCTGCCCGCGGTGGCCGGGCACGTCGCCCTGAGCGACGGCTCCACGGCGGGCGTGCAGTTCGTATTCCCCGACATGGGGAACTTCGGCTGGGATTCGCTGCTCGCCCGTCTCTGAGCGGATCAGAGACGGCGACGCCGGAGGTGCGCCGCCGGCTGCCCCAGCGCCTCGCGGTACTTCGCGACCGTACGGCGCGCGATGCGCACGCCGCGCCGCTGCAGCTCGGCGGTGATGGCCTCGTCGGCGAGCGGCGAGGCGGGGTTCTCCCGCGCGAGGATGTCGGCGATCATCTCCTGCACGCCCTCCTGCGCGACGGAACCGCCGTCGGCGGTGGCGACGCCGGAGGTGAAGAACCAGCGGAACTCCCTCAGCCCGTGCGGCGTGAGCATCCACTTGTTGGCGGCCGCCCGGCCCACGGTGGTCTCGTGCACCTCCATCTCCCTGGCCACGTCCGCCATGGTGAGCGGACGCAGGCGCGCGGGCCCGTGCTCGAAGAAGTCGGCCTGACGGGCGACGATGATGCGCGCGAGGCGCTCGACCGTGCGCTGGCGCTCCTCGATCGCGCCGATGAGGAACTTGCCCTGCTTCATGCGCTCGAGGATGTAGGCGCGCTCCTTCTGCCCCAGCGACGCGCCCGCCAGCATGTCCTTGTAGGCCGGCGCCAGCCTCAGGCGCGGCACGTGACGGTCGTCCATCACGACCTTCCAGCCGCCCGCTCCGTCGGCCGAGACGATCGCGTCCGGCACCACCACGCGGTTCTCGTCCCGGGAGTACTGGCGCGAGGGCACGGTCTCGAGACGGGAGAGCTCGGCAAGGGCCTCGCGCACCTCGTCGGGCTCGGCGCCGAGCACGCGGCCGCACTCGTCGAGGCGGCGGGCCATGAGGGGCTCCCATGCGTCGGCCACCAGGCGGGCGGCGGGCGAGGCCCCGCGGCCGCGCTGCCGGAGCTGGGCCAGGAAGCATTCGCGCAGGTCGCGCGCGCCGACGCCGGGAGGGTCGAAGCCGAGCAGGAGCGCGTGGGCGGTGACGACGGCCTCGTAGGGCTGCCCGCTGCGCAGGGCGACCGAGGAGAGGTCATCCTCAAGGAAGCCGCGCTCGTCGAGCGAGGCGATCAGCAGCCTGAGCGCGTCGCTGACAAGGGGGTCCTCGGACGCGGTCCTGGCCTGCTCGGAAAGGTGTTCGGCCAGGGAGGTCTCGCCCGTGAGCGACTCGAACATGTGACGGCGGCGCTCGTCGTCCTCCTGCGAGTAGCCCTGGGAGCGCACCTCCTCGTAATAGCTCTCATCCCAGTCCTCCTTCATGCGCCGCAGCGCGTCGAAGTCGTCGTCGCCCAGCCGCAGCTCGCCGGCTCCCTCCTCCTCGGGGGAATCCGGAGCGGCCATCGGCTCGATGGGCTCGGACGATCCGCCCTCGACCTCCTCCAGCAGGGGGTTGGCGGCCAGCTCCTCGGCCAGCTCGCGCCTGAGCTCGGCCGCGGGGACCTGAAGGATGCGGAGGGACTGGCGCAGCTGGGGCGTCAGGACGATGCCCTGCACCTGTTTCTGGGACTGGTTGACGCCCTGCTCTGCCATCGGAAGTAAGAAGATAAAAGGGGACGGGACGACGTTGGCAAAGAGTAAGCGTCCCAATACTGCTTGATTAGAAAGGGGGGCTTCCCAACGATTGTCCGCCCCCGGTCGCACCCCGACATGCGTCAATTCGCCCTATTCATCAACGACCAGGTACGCGGGCCGCACACGGAGGCCGAGATCGCCGAGATGATCGCCCGGGGCGAGCTGACCGCCGCCACCCTCTGCGCACCGGCGGGCTCGACCGAATGGGAGCCCCTCTCGAACCATTTCAGCTTCGGCAGCAAGCTGAAGGTGAACCGCAGCCGCAAGGACAACGAGGAGTCCTCCGAACGCGACGGCGTCAACGTGGACCAGCGCCGCAAGCTGCTCGTCTACGGACTCGCCGACTCGGTCACCATCGACCAGTTCGACTTCGCGCAGGCGCAGGCGATGATCGACGCCCACGAGGGCAAGATCCGCGCGCGCATCAAGCGCCACCGGGTCGCCGGCGTGCTCGGGCTCTTCTGCGGCCTGGCGCTGGGACTCTACGCGGGCCTCCGGACTTCCGCCGACCGCCCGCTGGCGGCGGCCACCGAGCAGATCCTCGGCACCGACGACAAGGTGACGGCCCAGGTGCGGAGCCTCGACCGCGAGGTGATGCTCTTCCAGAAGCTCAAGGTCTCGGTCGCGGCCGCGACGTTCACCAAGCCGATGGGCGGCTCGCCCGCCACCGGCGTCCTGGCCGCCCGGCTGAGGCAGGACCCCGCCCGGGGCTTCCGGACCACCAGCACGGTGA
>JBJTIX010000276.1:0-2195 GCA_046095205.1 Opitutia bacterium | reverse complement strand
CACGGCGCACCTGGAGGCGGGCGAGGTGGCCGGCGACTCGGCCGGCCTGCTCGACGACCCGCGGGACGAACGCACCCGGCGCTTCCTCCGCGCCCGCCTGCCGTGAGTCTCCGCCCGCTGCTCCTGCTGCTGGCGCTGCTCCCGACGTCGGCGCCTCCTGTCCGGAGAGCAGCCGCAGCAGTGTCGACTTGCCGCCGCCCGAGGGACCGATGACGCAGACGACCTCGCCGGCCGCGACGGTCAGCGAGATCCCGCGCAGCACTTCGGTGCCGCCGTAGGACGTCCTGAGGTCTCGGGCCGCGAGGAGCATCACGCGGGCAGGATGGCGGCGGCGACCGCCACGGTCAACCGGACGCTCAGAGGACCGCCGCGTAGGCAGCGGCGTCGAGCAGGCCTGCCACCGAGGACGGGTCGGCGAGGCGCACGCGGATCATCCAGGCGGCGGCGTAGGGCTCGCGGTTCACGAGGTCGGGCGAGCCGTCGAGGCCGGCGTTGGACTCGATGACCTCGAAGGCCACCGGGGCGTAGAGGTCGGAGGCGGCCTTGACCGACTCCACCGTGCCGAAGGTCTGCCCCGCCGCGAACTTGGCGCCGGGCTTGGGGAGGTCGACGAAGGTGACGTCGCCGAGCGCGGACTGCGCGTGGTCCGTGATGCCGATCACGGCGGTGCCGTCGGCCCCGACCCGGACCCATTCGTGCTCCTTGGTGTATCGCAGGTCGGCGGGGACTTGGCTCATGGTGGCGGAGTAGGGGAGCGTCGGCGTCGTTTCAACCCTTCACTTCACGAACGGGCCGGCGGACACCGAGAGCGGGATGCGGGTGCCGCGCACGTCGACGGCGAGCCCGCCCGAGGCGGCGTGTCCCGCGGCCACGAGCGCGGAGCCGATCGGCCGGCCGAGCGTGGGGGACTGCGTGCCCGAGAGCACCTCGCCCACCTTCAGGTCCCCCGCGAAGACGCCGGCGCCCTGCCGGGCGATGCGGCGGTCATCGAGCGAGAAGAGCAGCACCGACGAGGGCGGTCCGCCGTCGGCCTGGCGCTTGAGGGCCTCGCGTCCTATGAAGTCGGGCTTGGAGAACTTCACGGCCCAGCCCAGCCCGGCCTGGATGGGCGAGATGGTTTCGGAGATCTCGTGGCCGTAGAGCGGGTAGCCCGCCTCCAGCCGCAGCGAGTCGCGCGCCCCGAGGCCGGTCGGGACGAGGCCGAGCGGGCGGCCGGCGTCGAGCAGCGCGCGCGCCACCTTCACCGCGCAGGCGGCCGGCAGGTAGATTTCGAAGCCCGGCGAGCCGGTGTAGCCCGTGCGTGAGACCAGGCAGCCGGGGGCGCCGGCGACCTCGCCCGTGGCGAAGGCGAACCGCTTCATCGCGGCGAGCGGGATGCGGGTGAGCCCGGCGAGGATCTCCTCGGCCTTCGGGCCCTGGAGCGCGAGCTGGGCCCAGGCCGCGCACTCGTCCTCGACCCGCACGGAAAGCCCGGCCGCGTGGGTGCGCAGCCAGGCGACGTCCTTGGCGGCGTTGGAGGCGTTGAGGCAGATGAGGAACTCCTCCTCCGCGAGCCGGTAGACGATGACGTCGTCGACGCACCCTCCGTCGGGCTGGCACATCACGGAGTAGCGGGCGTGGCCGGCGCGCAGCGACGCCATCTCGTTGGTCATCACCCGGTCGAGCAGCCGGACCGCGTCCTTCCCCGTGACGCGGGCCTCGCCCATGTGCGAGACGTCGAAGAGCCCGCAGGCGCGGCGCACGGCGTGGTGCTCCTCGATGATCCCCGAATACTGGACCGGCATCTCCCAGCCCGCGAAGGGCACCAGGCGTGCGCCGAGTTCGGCGTGGAGCGCGTGGAGGGGCGTGCGGGAGAGCGTTTCCGACATGCCATCAACCTGCGGGACACCGCCCCTTCTTCCAATCAAAACCAAAGAAAAAGCCCGGCCGGGCGGCCGGGCTTCTCGCGTCCGTCAGCGACGGATCACTCCCCGAACTTCTTGCGGAGGGCGGCCAGCTGTTCGTCGTACTCCTCCTGCGTGATCGCCTTGGAGCGACGGCGGGATTCGAGCAGGGCGAAGCGGGCGGAGAATTCGGCGGCGGCGGCCTTGGAGGCGGCGGCCTTGGCGGCATCGACGTCCTGCTTGGCCTTGGCGACTTCCTGTTCGGCGGCCTTGGAGGCTTCCATCGCCTTGGCCTCGGCGGCGGCCTTGGCT
>JBJTIX010000275.1:0-1132 GCA_046095205.1 Opitutia bacterium | reverse complement strand
CGGCGCACCCGGCTTCCCGCACGGCAAGTGCAACCTCTACGCCTTCGGCACCGGCGTTTCGCTCATCGTCTCCGGGGCGATCTCGACGTGCCGTTCCCGTCCGGCGACGATCCAGGTGCGCGCGGGGTCGACCTGGCCCTGCTGGTCCGACCTGAGCACGTTCCAGAGGGAGCGGCCGGTCATGGTCGCCGGGGGTTTGACGCCTCCGGCCTCGAGGAACGTGGGCGCCAGGTCGGGCAGGGTGACCATGTCCTCGACCACGCGCCCGCCCTTGACGCCCGCCCCGGAGACGATGAGCGAAACGCCGGTGCCGAAGGCGTAGAGGTTGCACTTGCCGTGCGGGAAGCCGGGTGCGCCGTGATCGCCGCTCGCCGCGATGAGGGTGTTGGCGCGTTCGCCCGACTTCTCGAGCTCCTCGAGGAAGACGCCCATTGCGGCGTCGAGGGCCTGCACCTCGCCGAAGTAGTCCGCGAGGTCCTCGCGCACCACCGGGACGTCGGGCAGGAAGGGCGGCATCTTGCCCCTGAGCGCGTCGGGATCGATGCCCCAGAGCTTCTTGCCGCTGCCCCGCTCCCAGCTGCGGTGGGTGTTGGGGGGGGCGAACCAGTAGGCGAAGGGCTTGCCCGCGGGTTTGGCGGCGAGCATCGCGCGGAAGTTTCCGCGGACCTCCTCGAGCAGCGTGGCCCGGGCCGCCTCCGCCGTGGCGCCGTTGCTCATCAGCTTGGTGGCGTTCTGGGAGAAGTTGTTGAAGCTCCGTCCGGCCTTCTCGAAGGCGTGCGTCTGGCCGCCGTAGGGCGCGTCACCCGGCGACCCGGGACTCCAGACCTTGTAGGACTTGCCGAGGTGGTAGCCGGCGGCGCGAACGAGATCCTGCGCACGCCCAACCTCGACAGGTTGGCGCGCGAAGGCGTGCTCTTCCGCAACGCGCACGTCAACGCGCCCTCCTGCACGCCCTGCCGCAGCTCCTTGCTATCCGGCCAGCATTTCTGGCGCACCGGACGCGGAGCCATCCTCCAGGGCGCCGTCTGGGACGAGACCATCCCCACCTACCCCCTCCTGCTCCGCGACGCCGGCTACCACCTCGGCAAGTCCTACAAGGTCTGGAGTCCCGCGTCACCCGGCGACCCGGGAC
>JBJTIX010000274.1:0-3281 GCA_046095205.1 Opitutia bacterium | reverse complement strand
GTGCTCGTCCGGGAGAGCGTGCCCCGTCCGAAGGGGTCGCCGACCGTCGTCTCGTCGGGGTTGGGCGCCGGGGCGCCGAAGCCCACGTCGTCCCCGACCCCGATGAGGGCGCTCACGCGGCAGCGCGCCAGCCCCTGCCGGACCGTGACGTGCACCCAGAGCACCTGGCATTCGTCGTCGAGGAGGGCGATGGGCGCGTTGGCGCCCAGCAGCGTGCGGATCTCGGTGCTGGTCCGGAAGTAGCGCGGCTGGCCGAAGGTGCGCTTGCCCTGCTCGGACTGCATCTCGCGGATGAGCGCGACCTGGTCCTCGCTCATGCCGACGCCGAGGAGCACCGCGTCGGAGGCGGTGTTGATGTTGGCCTTGCGGAAGGTGTAGAGGCTGACGCACTTCCGGAAAGACTCGAAGAGCTGCGTCGGGGTGCCGTCCTCTTTGAAGAAGAAGTCCTTGGCCACGCCGATCGAGCGGAACTCCTCGAAGGAGCGGATCGGCCGCCGGGCCGGACGGTGCGAGAGCTCGCGGCGCTCGTAAGCGGCGTCGCGCGCCTCCTCCTCGGTCGACTCGTAGCTCTTGCTCGTCCAGGCGACGATCGAGTCGGCCACGCGCTCGGCCTCGCGCTGCTCCTGCCCCAGCGCGAAGAGGAGCTGGATGAGGCTGTTGCGGTCGAGCAGGGCCAGCGGCAGCTTTGCGCTCTCGTCCTCGAACTCGAACTGCACCTCCATGTCCTCGGGCGCGGGGATGCCGGAGTAGCCGTGGGGGTCCTCGTAGCCCTGCGCGGGGTTGTGGATGTTGTTGAGGTCGACCGTGCGGATCTCGGAGATCACGGCGAGGGCCAGCTCGAGCTGCGACTGCGCCGCCGTGCGCAGCCGGCGGCGGTCGTTCTCCTGCGAGGCCATGGTCAGCTCGAGCGCGTTGTCCTCCATGAACTGCGCGAGCAGCAGCGAGGCCAGCGAGATGAGCACCAGCACGACGACGAGGACCGATCCGCGGCGGCGTCTCATGGGCGGGAGATGCCCGTCCTCCTCACGGGAAGGTCGATGGTGCGCTCGGCCTCGAGGGCGCCGCGCGAGAAGTGCAGGCGGATGCGCGCGGGCTGCAGCAGGCCGGAGCCCGCGGTGTTGCGCTTGGGCTGCTCCTCGGTCGTCCAGCGGCGCAGCTGGGGGTCGTAGTAGTCGTAGGAGAGGCGGTCCACGAAGGGGCTGAGGATCGTCTCATGCACGTCGTTCAGGTCGCGCTCGATCTCGAGTCGCGACTGCCAGCGCAGGATGAGCCCGCGGCCCTCCTCGGCGTGCAGGGTGAAGTCGACGTCGGGCAGGGGGGCCTCCGGCCAGTCGGCCAGCCGGCCGGCGTCGGGGAGGTGGAAGGACAGCCGGGGCTCGTCGAGCGCGTCGTCCGTCCTCGCCATCTTCATCGTGACGCCCGTCGCGCCCGGTCCGAGGATCGCCGCGTCGAAGGTTTCCTTCACCTGCCGCGTGGCGGCGCGCACGTGCTGGTCGAACAGCCGGCGGTCGCGGCCTTCGCCCCAGAGCTCGCCCATGGAGAAGAGGAAGGAGTTGAGCGTGACCATCAGCACGCTGAGCAAGGCCAGCGAGATGAGCGCCTCGAGCAGGGTGAAGCCGCGCCTCATTGGATCGGTCTCGGCGCCGGTGCGCCGCCTCCACCTTGGCCGCCGCCCTGGCCGCCACCGCCTTGGCCGCCACCGCCTTGGCCGCCGCCGCCGCCCTGACCGCCACCGCGCGGGCCACCGCCCTGGCCGCCTTTGCCGCCTTGGCTTCCCTGGCCACCCGAGGACGGGCCGGGCCGCTTGCCGCCGGCCTGGTCGGTGGACGGCCGTTTCCCTTTCGAGTCCTTGGACGTGAACTGGGAGCCATTCATGCCGGATGAACCGCTCAGAGCGGGGCCTCCGGCGGTCGAGGAACTGACGCTCGTGCGGCCCGACTCGGTGTAGCCGCGTTCACGCTCGAGGCGCACGCGCGCGTCGGCGAGCAGCTTGGCTTTTTCGCCCGGGACGGACCAGGTGGGCCGCAGCAGCAGCCGTGACTCGGTCCATTCGACCGTCTCGCCGTCCGCGTTTTCCATCTCCGCCTCGATGGTCACCTTGAAAAGGTCGCTGACGGGGGTAGCCTCGATCTCGCCCTTCCAGCTGGCGGTGCGGTCGCCGGGCAGGTTCACCTCCCCGCCGGTGACGACGTCATCGTAGTTGGGCGCCTCGAGCATGGCCCCGATCACGCGCGCCCGGTCCTCCAGCGACTGTTCGTCGATCTGGAGCGTCTGGCGGCTCAGCAGCACGTTGGAGTAGGCGGCGCCCAGGCTCACCGCCGCGAGGGCGAAGATCGCGAGGCTCACCAGGACCTCGATCAGGGTGAAGGCGCGGCGGGTCATTTCGCGTTCTCCGCCGGCAGCGGGGCGCAGGTGAGGGGGTCGATCGGCACCACGGAGCGGTTGCCGTCGCGGACGACCTCGAGCCGTACGCGGTCGCAGGTTCCGTCGGGATGGAAGCGGATGCGCGGCACGGGGTCCTCCTGCGCGCGGCCGCCGAGGAGTAGTGCGCCGTCGACCTCGGGGCCGATCACGCGCACCTGGACGTCCTCGCGGACGGGCAGGCGCTCCTCGTGCTCCTGCTTGCCGTCATGCCAGACGAAGTCAGGCCCCTCTTCCCCCTGGAGGCGCTCCTTCTGCCGCAGCTCGGCGTCGCGTCCGGTCTCGACCGACTTGCGGCGCATACGCTGCATCAGGGCGAGCAGCGCGTCCTCCGGGTCGGAGCGCGCGGTGCCCTTCAGCAGCGAGGTCGCGCCCCCGATCATCACGCCCATCAGCATGCTGATCATGGCGATGACCAGCAGCGTCTCCAGCAGGGTGAAACCGCGTCGCGCCGGCGCTGGCGCCGGATGCTCGGCGGTTTCCGGACTCACCAGTTGCCGATGTCGTCCGCCGTGTCCGGCTGCTTGTCGCGACCCTTGGAGAAGAGGTCGTAGGAGTCGGGGTTCTTCGTGCCGGGGTAGCGGTACAGGTACGCCTCGCCCCACGGGTCCACGGGCAGCTTGCCGCCCGAGGCCTTTACGTAAGGGCCGCGCCAGCGGTCGGCCTTGCCTTCGGGCGCGGTCACGAGCGCGTTGAGCCCCTCCTCGGTCGACGGGTAGTCGCCGAGGTGGCTGCGGTAGCTCATCAGCGGAGCCTCGAGCGACGACTTCACGAAGACCTTCGCGGCGACCTCATGGCACTGACCTAATAACTTGTCGAGCTACTGCACTACGACTCGGATCAGCATCGCCATGATAGCT
>JBJTIX010000273.1:0-1877 GCA_046095205.1 Opitutia bacterium | reverse complement strand
GAGCGCGCAGGAGAGCGTGCGGCAGACGCGCACGTGGCGCCGGCCGATCGCCGCCTGGCGGAACATCGGATAGAACGTGACGACCTCGAGCACCTGCATCGGCGTGACGCCGACCTGATCGGCCACCCAGTGCATGTCATCCTTCGTGATGTGGCCGCGGTCCTCCTGGACGAGATGGAGCAGCGGCATCGTCGCGCTGCGCTTCTGCGGATACTGGGCGACGACGGCGGGCGCCTTGGCGAGCGTCTCAGGCTTGAGCGCGCGGGCGGGGGCGGCGGGAGCAGGGGGTTCTTGCATGGTCTTAGCGGTCGCACTCGCCCATGACGAAGTCGAGGGAGCCGAGCACGGAGGCGATGTCGGTGAGGTAGTTGCCCGGCACGACGGCGGGGAGGATGGAGAGGGCCACGAAGCTCGGGCCGCGGATGCGCAGGCGCCAGGGTACGCCGCCGCCGTGCGAGACGACGTAGAAGCCGAGGGCGCCCTTGGGGTTCTCGGCCTCGAAGTAGACTTCGCCGGGCGGGACCTGGGGCCCTTCGGTCACCAGCATGAAGTTCTGGATGAGCTCCTCCATGCGGGTGAGCACCTTGGCCTTGGGCGGCAGGAAGATCTTCTTGGCGTCCTCGGCGTACCAGGCGCCGCCGGGCATGCCGCGCACGGCCTGACGGAGGATGCGCACCGACTGACGGAGCTCCTCCATGCGGACCAGGTAGCGGTCGAAGCAGTCGCCCTTGGTGCCCACCGGCACGTCGAATTCGTAGCGCTCGTAGCCGGAGTAGGGTTTGTCTTTGCGGAGGTCGAACGGCACGCCCGAGGCGCGCAGGTTGGCGCCGGTGAGGCCGTAGGCCAGCGCCAGCTCCTTGGAGATGGGGGCGACTCCCTCGGTGCGCTCGAGGAAGATGCCGTTGCGGGTGAGCAGGCGGTCGACCTCGTCCACCGTGCGCAGCACGCCGTCGCAGAAGGCGTCGACCTTGGCGAGCCAGCCCTCGGGCAGGTCGCGCGTCACGCCGCCGACGCGGGTGTAGCTGGTGGTGAAGCGCGCGCCGGTCAGCTCCTCGAACAGCGTATAGAGCCGCTCGCGCTCGTTGAAGGTGTACATGAACACCGTCCAGGCGCCGGTGTCCATGGCGTAGACGCCGAGCCCGAGCAGGTGCGAGGAGACGCGGGCCATCTCGCAGCAGACCACGCGGATGGCCTCGCAGCGTTCGGGCACCTTGACCCCGGCGAGCCGCTCGACCGCGATGGCGTAGGCGACGTTGTTGGCGAGGGGGGCGAGGTAGTCCAGCCGGTCCGTGTAGGGCACGAACTGGTTGTACGTCATGTTCTCGGCGATCTTCTCGTCGCCGCGGTGCAGGTAGCCGATGACCGGGTCGCACTTGACGACCTTGTCGCCGTCGAGCTCTAGGGAGAGGCGCAGCACGCCGTGCGTGGCGGGGTGCGACGGACCCATGTTGAGGGTCATGTTCTCGCCGCGCAGCTCCTCGGAGCGTGCGGCGACGTCGCCGATGGAGATTTCCTTGGTGATCTTCACGGCAGGTTCAGGACTTGGGGCGCTCTTCCGTCCAGGACTGGTCGAGCGCGGCGGGCTCGCCCTCGGACATGCGTCCGCCGTGCGAGACGAACGGCCCGCCCATCATGGGCGCGGGCTCGACCGCCTGTCCGGTGACCTGGGCCACGTCGGCGGCGGGCAGGGGCACCTCGATGCCGGCGAGCGGGAAGTCCTTGCGGAGCGGGTGATGGGGGTAGCCGTCCCACATCAGGATGCGGCGCAGGTCGGGGTGGCCGTCGAAGCGGATGCCGAACATGTCGTAGGCCTCGCGCTCGTGCCAGTTGGCGCCGGGGTGCAGCGAGGAGACGCTGGGCACGCGGTCGTCGACGGC
>JBJTIX010000272.1:0-11109 GCA_046095205.1 Opitutia bacterium | reverse complement strand
GGCTTGGCGGAAGGGACGGCAATCACCTCGGTGAAGGTCTTCTTCGGCTTCCTGGGGTTGGGTGCGAAAATCTTGTCGATCGTGACCGACTTGGCGGCGAGGTCGACGGACTTGAGCACGAACAGGGCGTCGTTGTAGGTGAACTTATCGCCCTCCTTGTGAAGAGTCCAGGACTTGTCGGGCTCGGAGGTGGACACGATCAGGATGTCGACCTGGTCGGAGAACTCGAGGGGCTTGATGTCGTCGATCTCGACCACGCGGCCGAGCTTCTTGTCATCGAGCTTCAGCACGTTGCGGCTGACGACGAAGCCGTCCTTGTCCTTCTCCTTGACCACGCTGAAGGAGACCGGCGTCACGGGGGTGTTGGCGTCGAGGGGTGCGCCGATGCGGCATGCGTCGTAATACTGCTTCGTCTCCACGTTCTCGATGGCGAACTTGCGGTCGATCTCCTCGCGGCCCTTGCGACCCATGATGGTGAAGCGCAGGACGTAGGGGTAGCGCGGATGGCCGACCTTGGCGAGGGACACGCCGAAGGGCGGCAGGGGGATGACCTTCCGGCGCTTGGGGACGTACTCCTTGAGCACGGGGTCCCAGGCGATGTCGATGGTCGTGAACAGGTCGTAGTCCCATCCGTCCTCGTTCTCCTCGGGAGTGGGCACGTCGGGCGCGGTGTCCTCGATCGAGGGGCTGGGCGTGGAAGGGTAGACGACGCCCTTGGCCTGGGCCCTGAGCTCGGGGTAGAGCGCCTCCGAGGACAGCTGGTCGACGGCGAGCGGGCGGATGAAGCCGAGCTCCAGCATGCCGAGCTTCGCGGCGGCGAAGACGGCCGCGACGGACAGCAGCAGCACGGAAAGGCAGATGATGACGATGTCCTTGCGGGAGTTCATGGCTTACTTCTTGGCCTCGCCTTCGGCGGGCGGGGTGACTTCGGGCGCGAAAAGGTAGTCAATCTGGACGGTGAACTCGCTCGCCTTCTCGGTGACCACGGTGATGCGCTCGTCCTTGGGACCGGAGGCGTCGGTGCCGCCGGAGGGAATCAGTCCGGGGATCACGGAGGCGGCGGTGCTGGCCGGGGCGGCGCCGGGTGCTGCAGGAGCGGAAGCGGCCAGGATCTTGGCGGCCTCCGCGTTGGGCAGGCCGACGTCGACGCTGGTGATGGCGAAGGGCCGCCCGGAGTTGCGGAGCTTGTTGACGAAGGTGCGGAACGTGGGCGTGGAACCGACGAAGCGCACGCGGAAGGAAAGGGTCTCGACCAAGTCCTTGCGCCGGAAGGTGCGCGTGGGGGTGAATTCGTCGGCTTCCGCGCTGCGAACAGCGTCAGGATCCGGACCGAGGGTGCCGGCCCCGGGCTTGCCCTCGGGGATGATCACGAAGGTCTCCACCGGCTCGCGGTCGACGGAGAGGAGGAGCAGCGGGGCGCCGGCGGGACGGGACTCGACGAGGAGCTTGAAAAGGTAGTCGATGATGCGGCGCTGCTGGTCGACGCGCGCGAGCTCCTTGCGGGGCGAGGTGCCGGGGTTGCGGATGTAGCGGCGGAAACCGAAGTCGCACTTGTCGTTGGTCAGGAGGCGGACGTCCTTGTCCGCGGCCAGACGCTGCCACTCGTCGACCGACTGGCGGATCGTGGAGGCGACTTCCGAGGGGTTGACGGCCTGATTCCCCTTCAGGGCGGGATCCGGCTCCCCATTGATGGCTTTGCGCAACTCGCTCTGACGGGCCTCGAGATCCTTGAGGTCCCGGGCCGCGGCCTCGACGGACTCCGGAGTGAGGGAGACCTTGTCGGTCCCGGGCGCCGCCCGGCCCACCGGGAAGGCGTGTCCGTCCTGGAGCTGCTTCACCTCGCGCTGGATCTTGGCGAGCTCCAGTTCGGCCGCGGAGGCGTCGAGGTAGCTGGATATCAGCAGCGCGACGCCGAGGAAGAAGACGACCACGATGAAGATCAGGCCGGAATAGAACCCCTTGTTCTTGCTGAAGGATTCCATGCTCAGAGCGACTTCTCCTTGTTGACGACCAGGGTGAGCGTGAGCTTGGGCGAGTTGGTCGGGGTGAACTCTCCCTTGATCTCCTGGTCGGGGATTTCCGAGATGAACTTGGACTCGCGCAGGGCGGTCAGAAGGGCCTTCTGCCTGGCGTTCATCACCTTGGCGTTGTGCGGCATCTTCGGCTGCACCTCGGGAAGGAGGAAGCGGACGGTGAGCACGACCTTGGTGACGGTGACGGGAGGGGGCTGGGGCTCGCCTTCAGGCGCGGGCGGAGCGGGCTGGGCCTCGCGACGGACGTGCATCTCCTCGACCCAGGTGTTGGGCTGGGACGAGATCCGGCCCTGCAGGTCGGCCAGGAAGGCCAGCCAGTTGGGGCGCGCGAGGACGACCGACTCCAGCTCGCGGTTGACCGCAAGCACGCCGTCCGTCTTGGTCCGGGTATCGGTGAGCACGGCCTTGTGGGCGCTGAGCTCGCGGGAATTCTTGGTGAGCCTGGCGTTGATGTCGGAGAAGTGGGCGGCGCTCTCGCTGTAGACGTACCAGACGGGGAAAGGGATGAGGGCGGCCAGCAGCGCGGCCACCAGCAGCTTCGGCTGGCGTGCGGAGAAGGCGATCTGGGCCGCGATGTCCTTGGGGATGAGGTTGACGCCGGCGGCCTGCGGGAGGAGCAGGCGGGCGGCCTCGCCGACTACTTCGGAGACCTGGTTCTGCGCGCGTCGCACGAGGTCCTGGCTGACTTCCTCGCCCAGCATGAGGACGGAGGCGGGCTGGAAGGGCTCGACGGGCAGGCGGAGCGTCTCGCAAAGCTGTTCCTTGAGTCCGGGCAGCAGCGCGCCGCGGCCGGTGAGAAGGATGCGCGCGGGCTGACGGGCTCCCGCGCCGCGACGGATGTTGATCAGGCGGCGGTTGATGTCCTGCGAAAGGCGACGGATGAACTGCTGCGAGTTGGCCTGCAGGACGGCGGCCTGGGGATCGGACTCCGAGAGGTGCACGACGCCGCTGAAGTAACCGACCTTGAGCGCCTCGGCGGCGGCGAAGGGCTGACCGGTGTTGTCGGAGACGCCCTGGGTGAGGAGATTGCCGCCCATGTTGGCGGACTGGATGTTGGCGCCGCCCGGACCGACGAAGCTGAGGGTCGTGGAGCGCGCGCCGACGTTGAGGATGAGGACCTCCTCGGTCGCGGAGCCGCCGGCGAGCAGGAAGGCCTGACTGTCGAGCAGGGGCGCGGCCTGGATGGCGTAGGGGCGGAGTCCGGTCGAGGAGACGAGGTTGGCGATGCGGCTGGCGACCTCGGCGCGGAGGGCGAAGAGGAGCACCTCGGCTTCGACGCCGTCGGAGGACATCACCTGGCTGTCCCAGATGACCTCGTTGAGGGGATAGGGAATCGCGCTCTGCGCCTCGTAGGCGACGATCTGCGCCTGTTTCTCGCTCTCCACCTGCGGCACCTTGAGGGACTTCTGCAGGAGCAGGAAGCCGGGCACCACCACGGTGACGTAGCCGGAAATGGCGTGCGCTTCGACGAGGTCGCGCAGCGCGTTGACGGCGGCGTCCAGCCACTGGTCGTCGGAGGTCAGGCCCGGGGGCAGCTCCTCGACATGGAATCGCTGCAGGACGAGACTGCTGGAGGAGGTGCCGAAGACCGAGACCGAGACGTGGGACGCGGCGAGATTGACGATGGTGGACTGCCCCTGGCTCATGCTTCGATCAGCGCGTTAGGTCAGCGGGCGGGGACGTCCTCGCGGATGAACTCCGGCGAGGGCGGCACGGCGGGAATCTGGTCGGGGGAGATGAGCAGGTACTGGGCGCGCAGCATGCCGGGGGTGTTGATGACCCCGCGGTCGGCGGCATCCTTGGCCTTGTCGAAGACGTCCTTCTTGGAAATTTCGCGGTGCACGGCGCGGATCTGATCGGCCGAAAGGGTGCCCTTGGCGTCGAAAAGGGGCTGCTCGGTGCCCCCCACGTCCAGCTGCACGTAGTAATAGTCGGGCTCCTTGCGGAGATTGTCCCGCTTCACGATGTCGCCGGGGAGGTAGAAGAGGACGGACCGGGGCTTGCCGATCTCGAGCGTGAGCACGGTGGCGACGGAGCGGTAATAGTTCCAATCCTCGAACTTCGAGGACTCAGTCTTGTAAATCTGCGTCACGGTCACCTTGACCTTGTCCACCCAGCGCTTGGTCGACTTGGGATCGACGGGCGAGGTGGCCTGCAGCTCCACCTGCATGCGGTTCCAAGGATGTTCCTGGCCGCCGATGCGGGTCTGCATGAACTTTACGTCGCGCACGGAAACCGGGGACTTGGCGGCAACTGCCGCCTGACCGAAGAGGTGTCCGGTCATTAGGGCAATTACCCCAAAGAATATCATGAGGGCACGCACTGGGGGCATGGGAAAGAAAGGGGTATCTGCCGAAAATGGGGTAGGCAAACGCAAAACTGGGCAAGAAATGAACATTTGTTGTTGCAAACGTTTTGCGATTATCGGGGTTTTGTGGTTGGTAAGCAATCCCATGCTCTCAAAGCTGCTGCTCCTGCTGATTTGCCTAGTGGGTCTCCGAACGCCGGTTGGCGCAAGCGAGTCCGGGATCACCATTGTCACCAGCTTCAGCATCATTGATGATTGGTGTCTTAAGTTACTTAACAACAAGAACTTAACATATAGCATTGTCCCAAGGAATGGCGAGCTGCACGAGTACCAGCTATCCGTCCAGGACGTTAGCCGACTCAATCACGCCAAGCTGACCGTGGGGTTCAGCCCCGAGTCCGAAAGCTGGCTCAAGGACTGGGCCAGATCAGCCGAGGGACACCGGGTAGTCTGGCTCGGACTTAAGGAGGACGGCACCCCCCTGCCCGCCCACGCCTGGACCGACCCGATTCTGGCCAAGGGGATGGCGCTTCGGCTCGCGACGGCGATTCGCACGGCCCTCCCCGAAGCGCAGCTGGATGAGGCGAGGCTGCTTGCCGAAATCGACGAAGTGCACGCGCGCCTCAAGGAGCTGATGGACTCCGTGCCCCCGGAACGCCGCCATCTCATCACGCAGCACCCCAACCTCGACCCCTTCGCGGCGAGGTACGCCCTGAAGGTGGCGGGCACGCTGCTTGCCAGCAATTCCGGCGAGGCCGCCGACACCTCGGCCCGGCACTATTCCCTGCTTCTCAAGACGATCAAGTCCGGCAACATACGGACCATCGTGGTCGATGAAGGACAGAACGGCGACCTGGCCGTCCGGCTCGCGCTCGACGCGCGTATTCCTCCGCCGCTGCCCCTCAACTTCGAATCGCTCTCGACGAAGGAGGGCCCGACCCCGACCTGGAAGGACATGATGCTGCACAACGGCTTTCAGCTCCAGCGCGCCCTATCGACGAGATGAATCCGGGGCGGAGATTCCTGGACTCGCTGGTCGGCCTTCCCCTGAGGGCGCTGCCCACCCTGCCCTACGCCGCGCCCGAGGCCTCGCATGAGGGCGCCTGGGCCGTCGAGGCCGAGGGGATCTGCGGTGCTCCGGTCGCGGGCGGACCCCGCGTGCTCGCCGGCGTCTCGTTCCGGACCCGCCGGGGCGGACGAACGGCGCTGGTCGGTCCCAACGGCTCCGGCAAGTCCACGCTGCTGAGGATGCTCGCGGGCCTCGTGCAGCCTTCCGAAGGTTCGGCGCGCACGCTCGGACTCCCTCCGGGCACCGGCCGCCCGCGCGTGGCGTTCCTCGCCCAGCGGCCCGCGCTCACCGCACCCTTCCCGATGACGCTGCGGCGGCTGGTGGCCACCGGCACCTACGCCCACCACGGATGGTTCGAGGAATGCGACCATGGCGGCGAGTCCGTGGACCGCGCGCTCGCGATGCTCGGCCTCGAGACGCTGGGCGACCGCCAGATCCACTCCCTTTCGGGCGGCCAGCTGCAGCGCGCGCTGCTCGCCCGCGCGACGGTGCAGGGCGCCGAACTGCTGCTGCTCGACGAACCCTACGCGGCGCTCGACGAGGCCAGCCGCGGGCTGGTCGACTCCCACCTGTTCTCCCCGGCGGCGAAATTCACCGTCCTCATGTCGACGCACGAGGCCGGCGACCTCTCGCGTTTCGACCAGGTCCTGGAGATGGGCGGCGGCCGCCTGCGCGAACGAGGAAAGGGGGCCCACGGTGCTTGATTTCATCACCCAGCCGCTGTCGGAGGACTTCTTCGTGCGGGCGCTCGCGGCCCTCCTGCTCGGGGGCACGGCCTGCGCCTGCCTCGGCGTCTACGTGGTGCTGAGGCGCATGTCGTTCGTCAGCATGGCGCTGACGCATTCGATCCTGCCCGGCGTGGTGGGCGCGATCCTGCTCGGGATCTCGCCCTACCTCGGGGCCCTCGCCGCGGCCCTGCTCACCGCGGCGGGCGCCGCCTGGCTCGCCTCGCGCAAGGAGGTCAGCGTGGACGCCGCCATCGGCGTCATGCTCTCCGTCATGCTGGCGGGCGGCGTGGCGCTGATGCAGCAGGCCCACGCATGGCGGGACTTCGGCGGGCTGCTCTTCGGCAGCGTGGTGTCGGTGGGACCGCACGACCTGGCCACGGTGGGCATCACCTCGGTGATCGTGCTCGTCGCGCTGCGCGCGCTGCACAAGGAGCTCGAGCTCGCCTCGTTCGACGAGGAGTACGCCCGGCTGCTGGGCGCGCGGCCGGCGCTCCTCCGCGCCGCGCTCCTCGCCCTCGTCGCGCTCGGGTCGGTGGCCTGCGTCCGCCTGCTCGGGGCGCTGCTCACCACCGCGCTGCTGGTGCTTCCGGCCGCGACCGGCGCGCTGCTCGGCCGGAGCCTGGCGGGCGCGATGGGCTGGGCGGTGGCATGCGCGGCCGCCGGTGGATCGGCGGGGCTGCTGCTCTCCTACCACTTCGAAGGGCTCCCCTCGGGAGCCGGCATCGTGCTCGGCTGTGCGACGCCTTACCTCTTCGCGCGCCTGTTCGCCCGCAACCGCTGACCGGGCCTCAGAGCCGGGGGGCGCGCAGGGACACGGGCCGGCCGAGCACCTCGGAGGCGACGAAGGCGCGGCGCAGGTCGGCGGCGCCCTCGAAACGGAACCGCGCCCTGCGGCGCGGGGCCACGGCCGGCACCGCCTCGCGGACCGCGGGCGGAGCCGAGGGCTGGGCCGGCACGACGGTCTCGGCGGGCGCGGACGCCGGTGCGGCCGCGCGACGACGCGGCCGGTACGGCTTGCTCGGCGCGGGAAGCGGCGGCGGCACGGACTCCTCCGCGGCGTTCGCACGCTTGAGCGCGGCGAAGATGATCGCGCCGATGACGGCGACGGCCAGCTTGATCAGCAGGGGGCTCACGCCTTGGGCGCGGGGCCGCCGTCGCCGGCGATGCCCTTGCGCATGTCGGTGTCGGCCTGGAGGTTCTGCAGGCGCTGGTAGTCCATGTAGCCGATCTTGCCGGTGCGCAGGGCCTCGGCGAGCGCCTCGGGCACCTTGGCCTCGGCCTCGACCACGCGGGCGCGCATCTCCTCGACGCGGGCGCGCATCTCCTGCTCGAGCGCGACGGCGGCCGCGCGGCGGATCTCGGCCTGCGCCTGCGCCATGTTCTTGTTCGCCTGCGCCTGCGCCTCCTGGAGCATCGCCCCGACGTTGTCGCCCACGTCGACGTCGGCGATGTCGATGGAGATGATCTGGTAGGCCGTGCCGTCGTCCAGGCCGCGCTGAAGCACGGTCTTGGAGATGCGGTCGGGGTTCTCAAGCACGTGCTTGTAGGAGTCGGACGACCCGATGGTCGTCACGATTCCCTCGCCGACGCGCGCGACGATGGTCTCCTCCTGCGCGCCGCCGACGAAGCGGGAGAGGCTCGTGCGCACGGTCACGCGCGCCTTGACCTTCACCTGGATGCCGTCCTTGGCCACGGCGTCGATCGTCACGCGGCCGCTGGCGGGATTGGGGCAGTCGATGACCTTGGGGCTGACGCTGGTGAGCACGGCCTCGAGCACCGACTTGTTCGTGCCGCGGGTGGCGATGTCGATGGCGCAGGCGTGGTTCCAGTCGAGCTCGAGTCCGGCCTTCTGGGCGGCGATGAGGGCCTGGACGGTCTGGACGACGTTGCCCCCGGCGAGGAAGTGCGCGTCAAGACGGTCGATCTCGAGCGGCAGGCCGGCCTTCGTGGCCGCGATCTTGGCGTCGACGATCACCGAGTAGGGCACGCCGCGGAGGCGCATGCCCACGAGCTCGAAGACGCCGACCTCGGCGCCGGCGAGGCGCGCCCTCACCCAGACGGCGAGGAAGGAGAGGAGGAACAGCACCAGCAGCAGCAGGGCGCCGACGGCCACGTAGGCCAGGATGTTGAGGGTGGGAGGCATGGGTAAGGTTCAGCGCGCGGTCCGGACGGTGACGCGTCCGGCGGCGGCCTCGGTCACGACCACGGTGGCGCCGCGTTCGACGTAGCCGTCGGAGGAGAAGGCCTCGACGCGCACGCCGTCGATCTCGACGGCGCCGGAGGGGGCGAGCACGGTGAGCGTGCGCGCCTGACGGCCGACATAGAGCGCGAAGCCCGAGGCGGCGGGCACGGCCGCGCCCTGGTTGTCGGCCCGGTTGGTGATGGGCGCGGTCCGGATGAAACGGCGGAAGACGATGAACTCGGCGGCGAGGCCGAGAAGGAAGACGAGGCAGAAGAGCAGGCAGGAGCCGACGCCGCCCTCGGCCGAAAGCCAGATGCCCGCGAAAGAGACGGCGGCGCCGACGAAGCCGACGAAGACGGTGGGGAGCAGGAACTCGGCCGCGATGAGGACGAGCCCGGCGGCGAGGAGCGTCCAGGCGAGCGCCAGTGAGACGGGTTCGGTGGCCATGACGAGGCAGGTTAGGCGCACGGCGGGGGCGTTCCACCCTTTTCTGGCGGGTCCGGTTACAAAGGAGGGCGGCGGCCTCGACGCCGCATGCCGCTTGCGAACGGCGGAACGCGTCCCCATCCTGCGAACATGTCCGGAAAACCGAGAGCAGGCCGACGCCAGCACGTGAAGCCCGCGCACGAGGTCGTGCGCGAAGCCCTGCTGCACGTGGGGAAGAGCACCGAAGGGCGCCAGCTTGACGCGCACGCCGAGGTGGCGAAGGCGCTCGGGGTGTCGACCTCGATGCTCTACAAATGGAGGGAGCCGCAGGCCAACGGCAGCGGCCAGCCCAACCCGCTCGAGCGCGCCGCCGTGCTGCTCGAGGCGACGGGCGACGTGCGCATCGCGGACTGGTTCGCACAGCGCGCGGGCGGGCACTACACGCCCGAGGAGACCTCGGCCGACGACCCCGGACTGTCCAAGGCCTCGAACTCGCTCGTGCGCGAGTTCGGCCTGCTCATCGCCGAGCTCGTCGAGGTGGTCGAGGACCACCGCGTGACGGGCGACGAGGCGGTCAAGCTGCGCGCGAAGTGGGACGCGCTGCGCAAGCGCGCCGAAGGGTTCATCCGTGCCTGCGAGCGCGGCGACTACTCGCCGGAGGGCTGACATGGCGTCGCTGCCCATCAGGAACTACGGCGATCCCGTGCTGCGGGCCAAGGGCGAGCCGGTCCGCGAGTTCGGCCCGCCGCTCCGCGCCCTGGGCGAGGCGATGCTGGAGACCATGCGCGAGGCGAAGGGCATCGGGCTCGCCGCACCGCAGGTGGGGCTTTCGCTGCAGCTCTTCGTGCTGGACGTGCGCGACGGGGAGTCGCCCCTGACGCTGGACGGCAGGAAGGTGAGGCCGGAGGAGGTCATGCCCCTCCTGGTCGCCAACGCCGAGGTCGCGGTGCCCGCGGGCGAGACCACGGCCTACGACGAGGGCTGCCTCTCCTTCCCCGGCATCCGGGGCTCGGTGGCGCGCGTGGAGCGCGCGTCGGTGCGCTTCCACGACGCCGACGGCGCCCCGCACACGCTGGAATGCGAGGGGCTGCTCGCACGCTGCGTCCAGCACGAGCACGACCACTGCCAGGGCGTGCTGTTCATCGACCGCATGTCGGGCGCCGACGTCCTGCTCTCGGCCGCCAAGATCAAGCGGATCCGACGGGACACCGAGGCCGCGCTGCGCCCGGGGCGCAGGGGCTGAGGGTCACTTCTTCGCCGCCACTTCGGTCACGCGCAGCTCGAGGTCGCCGATCCCGACGAGGTCGGACCCGACGCCGCCCGACACCCGGAAGGTCCGGCCGAGGCCGGTCGAAGAGGCGGACATGACGCTACAGGAGGCGCGCGCGCCGTCCAGCGAGGGCGGATCGTTGCCGCCGATGACGACGGAGGCGGGCACGCTCGAGCCGACGCCGATGCGGCCGTCACGCACGCAGAGGTGCCGCAGCAGGGCCGCGCCGAGGGCCGGCGAGGAACGGTCGTAGGAGAGCAGCCAGTCGCCGGAGGAGGCCAGCCGCGGGATGAAGCTGCGCGCGTCGGCGAGCGACAGCTTCACCGCGAGCTCCTTCATCGGCGCGTCGGAAGGGCCGGCGGTGGTGAGGAAGGCCTCGGAGGCCACGATCCGCGAGGTGAAGGCGTCGGCGAGACGCACGAAGAGCAGGGCGGACGAGGAGTCCGCCGAGAGCGGGAAGACCTCCGCCCAGAGGACGGACACGGTGCGGGGCGTCGCGGCGCGCTCGAGCTTGGCGCCGAAGGCGGACGCGCCCTCGCCGGACGGCGGGGCGAAGTAGGCGTAGCCGCCCGCGGGGGCGGGCGAAAGCGAACGCGGGTCGGCCTTGGTCCAGGCGGCGCGGAGCGAATCCTCCAGCGGCGAGGACCGCGCGGGCTTGCCGTCGGCGAACACCGCCGCGCCGAGGAAATGGACGTGCTTGAAGCCGCCGTCGCGCGCCGCCTTCTGGATGCGGACGGCGGCGAGCGAGGTGGCCATGGCCCAGTTCTGTTGCAGGACCTCCGCCTCGTGCACGACGGGCTTGGTCAGGTCGGCCTTCTTCGCCGCGGCCACGGCGCGCAGCTTCACAAGGGAGGGCTGCGCCCGGCGAATCTGCTCGGTGCCGTCGTTGACCAGCTTCTGTCCGCGGGCCCTGACCTGCTCGGGGGTCTCGGAGAAGGCGCCGAGGGTGCTGCGCTTGATGGCGGAGGAGGCGATGATGCTGTTGCCCTGACGAACGCGCTCCTCGCCGGCCTGGATCTGGCGCAGGGCGTTGCCCCACTCGGAAAGTTCGGCGCGGCGGGGGTCGCCGACGGCAAGCCCGCGCGGTCCTCGC
>JBJTIX010000271.1:0-2412 GCA_046095205.1 Opitutia bacterium | reverse complement strand
GGCTGGCCACGTTGACCTCCGGAGTGCCGTTGGTAAGGCCGTTCAGCGTCCCATTGAGGGTCAGCGTGCGGGCGGTTCCGGCGTCAGACGCGTCGAACAGCGGCACTCCCGCGAAAGTGACGTTGTTGCCGACGGCGAAATTGCCAGCGCCCGAGAGGAGGCGCGTACCGGCGGCCATCGAGACGGAGCCGGTGCCGAGAGGGCCGCCGAGGGTGCCGAGACCGCCCTGCGTCGGCGTGCTGCTGACCGCGACGATGACGCCGCCCCCGCTGACGGTGAGGCCGTCGGTGAACTCATTCTGGCCGGAGAGCTGCAGCAGGCCGTTGCCGGTCTTGGTCACCGAAACGCCGGTTCCGGTGAGGATGGAGGAGATGTGCAGCGTGGGGGCGACGTCCGTGAGCGTGGCCGAGACGCCGGGCACCTTGATGCCGTCGATGTCGAAGGTCTTGGCCCCGGACGTCATGATGATGCGTCCCGCGCTGACTTCGGAGACCAGATAGGGATTGCTCGAAGTGGCGGTGAACGGGGTCGATCCGGTGAGATTCAGGATCGAGTTCGTGCCGACGTTGAGGACGCCGCGGTTGCTGCCGAATTCGCCGCCGTGGGCGTTGAGGATGACCGAGGCGAGGGTGTTCGTCGTGTCCTGGGCGAAATTGAAGCGGGCCGTGCCGTTGAGGGTGACCGAGTTCGTGCCGTCGACCGCGCCGGAGGCGTTGACGAATACGGCGGTGAAGCCCTGCCCGCCCGCGCCGCCGTTGACGGTGATGCCGCCGGCGGGAATCACGACCGTGGTCGCCCCGGTCGGATTGACGTGCAGCTCGCCCTGATTGACGACGGTGCCGCCGGTGTAGGTGTTGGGCGCGGTGAGCACCTGCACCCCCGCCCCGCCCTTGACGTAGGTGAGGGGTGAGCCGACGCCGGAGTCCTGGATGACGGAATTGATGATGACGTTAGAGGCGCCGAAGGCGTAGGTGCCCGCGTTGGCCGTGCCGGTCGCCGGGACGCTCATCACGACGGTGTTGGTGGCGGCGTCGACGGACTTGACGAAGGCGCCTCCGACGATGTTCGTGCCGGTGACGGTCATGCCGGGATAGATGCCCGCGGTGCCGGCGGCGGAGTCGAGCGTGACGGTCGAGGAGCCGAGGACGAGGGCGTTGGCGGCGGCTCCGGTGAAATTCTGCGTGCCGGTGGCGTTGCTGTAGACGATGAGCTCGGACAGCGAGGACGTGAGCGCCCCGCGCACGCCGGTGGTGCCGATGGACGCGGAACGGGTGTCGTTGCTGCGGAGGATGCCGCCGAGACCGAGGGTCAGGAGGTCGCCGGAAACGGCGAAGGCAAGCTGGGGGTGCGCGCCACCGGCGAAACGCAGGACGGCAGCGGCCGAAGGTCCGGCGGGAAGCGCGGTGACCTGGTTGGAGCCGAAACTGGAGCTGGCGTCGGGCGAAGCGATGAGCTGCGTGAAGTTGCCCGCTCCGAAGACGGGGTCATAGCCGGCGAAGCCGCCGTCCCCGATGATGCCGACCCCCGTACCGGGAGAATAGGCCGCATAATGCTCGCTCTGGGCGATGGCCCAGGCGCCGATCAGGCCGCGGGAGGCGTTGGGCAGGGCGGTGTCGAAGATGATCCGCGAGGCCACCTCGGGCTGACCGAGCCGGTTGGTGCCGAGGAAGTTGACCGTGGTGCCGGGATTGCGGGTCAGGGAGGAGGAAAGCAGGTCGGCGCGCCAGTAGACGGTGCCGCTGCCGGTGACCTGCAGGTCGTTGTCTCCCTCGGCGAGGGTGACGGCGCCGATGCGTTCGGAATAGAAGGTGTTGACCAGGCCCTGGAAGAGGAGCGAGCCCCCGCGCAGGGTGACCGGCGCGGTGTCGCTGATGCGGTTGGTGATCTGGACGTTGGAATTGTCACCGTTGGTGATCTGGAGACGTCCGTAGGCGACGGTGATGCCGGAGGTGTTGAGGATGGTGGCGTCGTCACGAAGGTAGGTGCGGAAGCCACTCAGGTAGGTCGAGCCGGTGTAAGTCTGGGGCGAGCTGAGGAAGACCGTGCTGGAGCCGGCCAGACGGGCGAAGTTCACGTTGCCCGAGACCGTGCCGAGGAAATTGGTGTCTCCCGTGGAGGAGAAGGCCAGCGTTGCGGCGTTGGTCGAGGAGTTGTTGATCGTGCCTCCGGCCCCGCCCTGGGTGCCGAGCGAACGCAGGCTGGCGGCGTAGAGCACCGTGCCGTTGAGGTCGAGGGTGCCGCCGCGCTCGACGTTGAGCGTGGTGCCGGAGCCTCCGAAGAGGGTGTTGTTGCCGGCGCCGAGGCGCAGGGTGCCCTCGGTGACGGTGGTCTGGGCCGCGGTGTACTGCTTGGCCGAAAGGAGCAGGACGCCTGCACCCACCTTGGTCAGGCTGGAGTTGGAGACGACGGCGC
>JBJTIX010000270.1:0-3011 GCA_046095205.1 Opitutia bacterium | reverse complement strand
CGTCCGCTGCGGAACAGCGTGCGTCCGACCCAGACGGTGATGAGGATCGCGACGACGAAGTAGATGCCGTACTCCCAGAAGCTGAGGGGATCGGTGACGTCGGTCCCGGGAACGGCGTCGGCGGCGAGTAGGAGGCGCATGGAAAGATGCTCGCCGAGACGGGGCGGGCTGGCAAGCGCCTACCAGTGCGGAGGACGCTCGTCCGCGGGCGGACCCTGGTCCTCGCCGGAAGCCTGCTGCTTCAGCCGCGCCTCGGCCCGGGCGAGGCGTTCGGACAGGCGGGCGAGCTCGCGCGTCAGCTCGAGCATGGCGCGGTCCTGCTGCTCGACGTGCCGCTGCAGGAACGCGATCTTCTCCTCGAGGGGGCTCAGGTCCATGCGGCGACCTTAGCCCTCGCCGGACTCCGTGCAACCCCGGGCGAGCCGGAGGGGGTCGATGACGCTGGGCAGGCCGACCCGCAGCAGCTGGCGGACGTAATGGTGCCGGATCTCCTCCTCGGGGCGCGACGAGAGCGGGCCGACGACGAGGGCCGCATCGAAGGGCGTCTCGTCCGGACGCGGACCGAGCAGCCGGACGCGGTCGGCGGCCTGGACATACTCGAGGAACTCGCCGCGCGACTGCACCTCGCAGAAGGCGGCGACGCGGGCGACGCGCTCGATGAGATGCGGATCGTGCGAGCGGTCGACGCTGACGATCCAGACGTGGCGCATGGCGACCAGGCAGTCGAGGGCGCGCAGGCACGCCTCCGGCTCGGCGCCGGCCTCGAGCCTCAGGTAGGAACGGCCGTAGCCGTAGGAAAACGTGCGCATGTGCCGCGCGAAGGCGCCGGGGGCGGCGAGGGGCTCGGGCGTCTCGGTCGCGCGCACGGCGCGACGCAGGCCCGCCTCGGTCCAGTCGCAGTCGACGGGGCCCGGCGGAGGAACGGGGTCGTCGGACGGAGGGATGTTGAGGTCGAGCCGTTCGGGCCGGTTGAATTCGCGCGCGGCCTCCTCGAGCTCGCCGCCGTCCAGCCCATGGAACGAGACCCGCGGGCAGCGCGGACCGTCGCAGAGGATCGCGGCGTCCGTGACGGAGCCGCAGGAGACAATGGCACGGTCGCCGAGCGCCGCGGAGAGTTCGCGATCCGGGCGGACGCGTCCCACGAAGAAGACCTTGGCGGCAGGCAGGGCGGCGGCGCAGGCGGCGGCCAGCCGCGGATCCGCCGAGGTCGTGATGACGAGCGAATCTCCGCGCCCGCCGGAGGCGACGGGGGCGCAGGCGACAGGAGCGGGTCCGCAGGCGACGCCAAGCGCGCGGCGGGCGAGCGCCACGCCGAGCGGAGGCAGGAGTGCCGAGACCAGTGCGGCGCGGCGCAGGTCCGGGGGGAGCGAGGGGCCGAGGGCCCGCGTGCCGCGGCGGAGGTCGCGGGCCCGGGCGAGCCACCCGTCCCCCAGGGCCAGCCGGCGGGCGAGTCCGGCGACGACCCCGCCTAGGACGGAGCCGTCATCCGTCCGAGGTGCGTCGCCTCCGTCCATAAGGGGCATTTCTTCATCATCACTCATTTAAAAGAAAGGGGAAGCCGTTAACCGCGGGGGGAATTTGGCATTGAGAATAGCACTACAAAATATGAAATAACCTCCCCGATGTCCGACCCCCAGGACAGTCCCAAGCAGGAGCAGCAGGAGGAGACCGTCCTCGCCTCGCGCGCCCGTCGACCGCTCTGGCAACGGCTCGGCGGGGAGGGACTGACCATCTCGCTGGCCGTCCACCTCCTGCTCATCCTCCTGGCCGCCTTCTGGGTCGTGTCGACCATCACCACCGGCTCCAAGAAGGATCCCAACACCTTCGCGACCGGGGCCGGCGGCGGCACCGGCGGCGAGCGCAACACCAAGGACCGCCAGAAGACCAAGCCGCGCAACGTGAAGGCGATGTCCAAGTCGCCCACCCGCATCACCTCCAAGAGCGCGACCAACCCGCTCGCCGTGGCGGCCCTGCCCGCCGCGCCCATGAGCCCCATCGCGGGCGGGCTGATGTCCGGCTCCGGCTCGAAGGGCTTCGGTGGCGGCGCCGGCGGAGGCATCGGCTCCGGCATCGGCGGCGGGCGCGGTGGGCGCAACTACGTCTCGATGTACGGAGCCCGCGGGAGCACCGGCTCCTTCGGGATCGTCGGCACCTTCTACGACTTCAAGCAGAGCCGCGCAGGCAAGCCGACCGGCGCCATGGGCGGGAAGCCCGAGGTCTTCGGCGACCCTTCCAACGCCGCCGCCATCGGCGTCTACAACAAGGAAGTGAAGGAGTTCCTCGTGGACAAGAACTTCTCGGTCAGCTCCCTGGCCGACAAGTTCAAGGCGCCCGAGGTGCTGTTCGCGACGCAGATCTTCATCCCGCCCTGCCCCGCCAACTCCGCGCCCACGGCCTACGGCGTCGAGAAGCAGGTGAAGCCGTCGCGCTGGGTCGCCCACTACAAGGGCGCGGTCAAGACCCCGACGAGCGGGCAGTTCCGCTTCGTCGGATCGGGCGACGACTGGATGGTCGTGCGCTGGAACGGACGCGTCGCGCTCGATTCGGGCTACCAGCACTTCGTGACCGGCGCCAACAACGTCTACAAGCAGTTCAACTCCCAGAAGTGCGACGAGACGCACCCGTCCAGGCTGGGCAAGCCGATGCGCTGCGGCCCCTGGATCTCCGGCACGGCCGGTCAGGAGGTGCCCATCGAGATCGTACTCGGCGAGACCCCGGGGGGCACCTTCTACGCCATCCTCTGCATCGAGCCCCGGAACGTGAACGGCAAGGGCGACGGACTGAAGCTGCTCCGCTTCGCCGACGGGCCGCTGCCCGAACAGATCGCCCGCGGCCACGGATCGGTTCCTGATGTGGACATGGAGGCAAAAGGGTGGATATTCACCCCCGTCCGCGCGTCCATCGCGCGCTGAAGCCATGCAAGAAGAGACCCCAGCCCAGGAGGAGAAGCCTGCAGGCACGCAGGACTCGGTCCTGACCGCGCGCGCCCGTCGCGGGTTCTGGCAGCGTAT
>JBJTIX010000269.1:0-1795 GCA_046095205.1 Opitutia bacterium | reverse complement strand
CGACCTGTATCTACCAGCCGACGCCCCGAAGCGCCGTCTGCCGTGCATCCTCTGGGTGCATGGCGGAGGGTGGAAGGCCGGCTGCCAGGACCGCTGTCCCGCGGTATGGCTCGCGCCGGAGGGCTTCGTCATCGCCAGCATGGACTACCGTCTCATCCCGGCGCATCGCTGGCCGGCCCAGCTGGACGACCTGCGATCCGCCGTGCGCTGGCTCAAGGTGAACGCCGACAAGTACGGCATCGACGCCAAGCGCATCGTCGCCTGGGGCGGTTCCGCCGGCGGACACCTGGTCTCGGTGCTGGGCACGGCGGACGCCGAGCCGGAGGACCGCATTCGGGCGGTCATCGACTGGTACGGCCCGAGCGACCTCCTCACGATGCCGCCCAACGTCCTGTCCGAGGGTCGCACGCGCGAGGATCTCGCCAAGGCGAACGGCGCGCTGCTGCTCGGCGGCATCGTGATGGACCGGCCCGCCCTGGCGAAGTCGGCCAGCGCGCTGCATCTGGCATCGGCGGGCGACCCTCCCTTCCTGATCATGCATGGCGACAAGGACACCCAGGTGCCCATCGACCAGAGCCAGCGACTTCATGAGCGCCTGCGGGCCGTGGGGGTGTTCTCGGTCTACCAGCCCGTCTACGGGGCGGGGCATGGCGGCAAGGAGTTCGATTCGGAAGAATCCCGCCGCGTCATCAGGGATTTCCTAAAAGCCGTCCTGCGCTGAGTATCCGAATCCGTCGGAGGATTTCGGTTTTCACTTACAGGGTTGGCGGCCGGACGCCGGCCGCCAGCATGCGGTCATGCCCCGGCGCACGACCCCGTCGCTCCTCTGCCTGCTGTTCGCCTGCCTCCTGCATGGTCAGGCCGTGCCCAGCCCCGCCGCCTTTGACTGGGTGGCGACGGGCGGCGGCATTCGCAGCGACAAAGTGAGGGGCCTGACGACCGGTGCGGACGGGAGCGTCTACATCGCGGGCGAGTCCTTCGGCGACGTCACTTTCGGCTCCCAGAGCGTCAAGGGCCTGGGCGAGTATGACACCTTCCTCTCCAAGATCAGCCCGAGGGGCGTCCATCAGTGGACGCGACTGTCAGGCGGGCCCAAGACCGACCGCGCCTACGGCGTGGCCGTCGACGCTAAGGGCAACGTCTACGTCACCGGACATTTCCAGGGCGAGACTGCCCGGTTCGAAGGAGTCGAGGTCAAGGGACGCGGCGACTATGACGCCTACCTCGCGTCCTACGGTCCAGACGGCGCCCTGCGTTGGGTCAGGACAGCCGGTGGCAAGGGGTATGACTACGGGCATGGCGTCGCAGTGGATGCGGCGGGCGACGTCATCGTCGCCGGCGCGCTCGTGGGGCAGGCGGAGATCGGCGGACAGAACGTCGACACGGGGAAGTCCGGCGGGCTTTTCTGCGCCAAATATTCCTCCGACGGCGAGCTCAAGTGGGTGCGTGCTTCCGAAGGCCTGTCCGGGGCTTCGGCGCATGGCGTGGCCGTCGATGCTCAGGGTCGCATCGTGATCGCCGGCCTGGTGCGAGGCGTCGGTGAATTTTCAGGCAAGAAGATATCGGCGCAGCCCGGCACCTTCGCCTTCGTCGCACAGCTCTCGCCCGCGGGTGGCATCAACTGGACCGCCGTGCATCCCGGCAGCCCCAGCAATCTCTTCCACGAAGTCACCTGCGATGCGCAAGGTCGCGTCTGGGCCGTCGGCATGTACAAGGGCAGGGCGCAGGTCGGGGCCGACGTCCACCAGTCCTCCAAGCCCGAGGACAGCGACGGCATCGTCTGCCATTATTCAGC
>JBJTIX010000268.1:0-19120 GCA_046095205.1 Opitutia bacterium | reverse complement strand
CAGACGGGCCAGCACCTCGGTGTCGGTGTCGGATTCAAACCGGTGACCGGCCGCCTCCAGCCGGGACCGGAGCTGCCGGTAGTTCACGATGATGCCGTTATGCACCAGGGCGATCCGGCCGGACCGGTCGAGGTGCGGATGCGCGTTCCTCTCGGTCGGCGCACCGTGCGTGGCCCAGCGGGTGTGGGCTATGCGGGTGCTCCAAGTCTACGACGGGGAGGTCGCGCTGCTCGCCGCCGGATCGGTCGACATCTCCGGCCCCGACCTGTGTCCGCGGCACCGCAGTCCCGGCCAGCTCCCCGAGGATGTCGCGGTCGCCGAGAAGGACGGCCACGAGCACTTCATGCACAAGGAGATCCATGACCAGCCCGAGAGCGTGCGCAACGCCCTCCGTGGACGCATCGACCTTCTGAACGGGGACGCGGTCCTCGCCGGCATCGGGCAGGGCGACCATGGCGAGGACGCCATGCTTCGCCGGGCCGTGCTGCTGGGATGCGGAACCTCCCTTCACGCCTGCATGGTGGGCGAAGTCGCCTTCGAGGAGCTTGCGCAGATGCCGGCCCGGGCGGAGCAGGCCGCAGAGTTCCGGTACCGCAACCCGCTGGTCGGCCCGGACGACCTCGTCATCGCCGTCTCCCAGTCGGGTGAGACGGCCGACACCCTGGCTGCGGTCAGGGAGGCGAAGTCACGCGGCGCCCGCGTGCGTGGACTCGTCAACGTCGTCGGCTCGGCCATCGCCAGGCAGACCGGCCGCGGCGTCTATCTGCACGTCGGACCCGAGGTCTCCGTCGCCTCGACCAAGGCGTTCACCGGGCAGGTGGCCGTCCTGCTCCTCATGGCCCTGCGCCTGGGAAGGTCGCGGCGGCTCTCCCGTGAGCACGGGCAGCGCCTGGCCCGTGAAATCGACAACCTGCCTTCCCTGGTCGAAAAGGTGCTGCAGCGTGAGGATGAGATCGTCCGTGCCGCCGAGCTCATGGCCGGGTCCGAGCATGCGTTCTTCCTGGGGCGCGGTCCGATGCATCCGGTCGCGCTGGAGGGCGCCCTCAAGCTCAAGGAGACGAGCTACGTGCATGCCGAGGGATACCATGCCGCCGAGCTGAAGCACGGCCCGATCGCGCTCCTGACCGAGAGCACGCCCGTCGTCGTCCTGGCGAACCGTTCGTCCGTGAGGGAGAAGACCCTGTCCAACGCCGAGGAGTGCCGTGCGCGCGGTGCCGACATCATCTCCGTCGTCTCAGAGGGGCAGGAGGGACCGACCGGCTCATTGGCCGAACTGATCATACCCGACTGCGATCCCCTGGTGGCCACCATCCCGGCGGCGGTGACCCTGCAGCTCCTTTCCTACCACGTCGCACGACTGCGTGGCTGCCCCATCGACCAGCCTCGCAACCTCGCCAAGTCCGTGACCGTCGAGTGAGGGACGGCTACCGGGGGTTTCATCCCAGGTCCGTCCGCTTGCGCCGTCAGGGTCCCGTCACTCTCGTGGCCTGGACTAAGAATATGAAAAACCGCACCTGTCCCTCCTGCCGTCGCACCAAGCCCCTCGCGGATTTCCCCGGTGGCGTCGGCGGCATTCCGACCCACCCCCTGTGCCGCCCCTGCGTCGAGGCGGGCGTGAAGCGCCGCCTCGCCAGCCGTGAGCGCACACGTCGCCAGTCGCGCAAGGCGTGCGCCCAGTGCGCCCAGCTCCTGCCGCTGGCCATGTTCCACTTTATACCGGCTTCGAAGAGCCATCACAGCTACTGCCGACCCTGTCATTCGGCCTACATGGCCGAGCGTTACCGCAGGGTCAGGGCCGCGAAGGGCGGCTGAGTTTCCCGCTGGTGGCCGGACGGGGACTTGAACCCCGAACCAATTGATTAAGAGTCAACTGCTCTACCATTGAGCTATCCGGCCGGACAGCGGGATGGAGATGAGTGCAAGGACCTGGGTGCGTTTCAAGCGAAAACCAAGACGTTGTTCAGGAGGCCGATCGCGTGTTCGGGGTGGCCGGACGGGGACTCGAACCCCGAACCAATTGATTAAAAGTCAACTGCTCTACCATTGAGCTATCCGGCCCCGAACGCCTTCAGCAAAAGCGTGTCGAGGCCTGACCGCAAGCGGACACTTCAGCGTGCGCCCCGCTGCCTGACCGCCTCGAAGAGGCAGACGCCCGCCGAAACCGACACGTTGAGGCACGGCACCTGGCCGAGCATCGGGATGCGTAAGAGGAAATCGCATGTCTCGGCCGTGAGGTGACGGATGCCGTCTCCCTCCGCGCCGAGGACGATGGCCAGGGCGCCGGTGAGTTTGGACGCGTAGAGGGACTGGCTCGCCTTGTGGTCGCTTGTCCCGGCGATCCACACGCCGCCCTCCTTGAGTTTGATCAGCGCGTTGCGCAGGTTGTTCGCCTGCACGATGGGCAGGCTTTCCGCGGCGCCGACGGCGACCTTGCGGACGGTGTCGTTGACCGGCGAGGAGTTCTTGCGCGTGATGACCACGAAGGCGCAGCCGGCGCAGTCGGCCGTGCGGAGGCAGGCGCCGAGGTTGTGGGGGTCCTGGACCCCGTCGAGGACGAGGATGAGCGGATCCTTCAGGCCCTGGAGCAGGGACGGGATCGAAGATTCGTCCAGCAGGCGCAGGGGCTTGCCGAGGTCGGCGTGGCGCGGGGCGCGGTCGTTGCTCCGGGCCATGCGGTCTCAGCGCCGCGCCAGACGGCCGCGCGTGTGAAGGGCCTCGGCGATCTGCACCGCGTTCAGGGCCGCGCCCTTCCAGAGCTGGTCGCCGGAGACCCAGAGGGAGAGCCCGTTGTCAAAGAGGGAGTCCTTGCGGATGCGGCCTACGCCGCACTTCTCCTTGCCCGCGTAGTCGAGCGGCATCGGGGAGCGGCGCGAGGCGGGGTCGTCGCAGAGCTCGGCGCCCTCGAAGGCCGAGACGGCCTTGCGGGCGACGGCCACGTCGACCGGCCGCGCGAACTCCGCGCTGATGGCGATGGAGTGGGCGCGGAAGACCGGCACGCGCACGCAGGTGGTCGTGACGCGCAGGTCGGGGAGGCCCATGATCTTGCGGCCCTCGTTCAGCATCTTCATCTCCTCCTTGGTGTAGCCGTCGTCGAGGAACGAATCCACCTGGGGGATGAGGTTGAAGTTGATCGTGTGCGGGTAGACCTTGGCCGGATGGCTCTCGCCGCGGGCCCAGGCGCGGGCTTGGGCGTCGAGCTCGCGCATGGCCTCGGCGCCGGTGCCGGAGACCGCCTGGTAGGTCGAGGCGAAGAAACGGCGGAGGCCGAAAGCCTGGTGCAGCGGCCAGAGGCCCATGAGGGCGATGGCCGTGGAGCAGTTCGGATTGGCGATGATGCCCTTGTGGCCGTCGAGGGCCGCGGCGTTGATTTCGGGGACGACCAGGGGCACGTCGTCGCGCATCCGGAAGGCCGAGCTGTTGTCGATGACGACGCAGCCGCGCTTGGCCGCCTCAGGGGCCAGGGCCAGCGAGATCGACCCGCCGGCGCTGAAGACGGCGAAGTCCAGGCCTTCGAAGGACTCGGGGGTCGCCTCGCGCACGGTCCATTCCTTGCCCCCGAAACTCACCTTGTTGCCGGCGGAACGGGCGGAGGCGAGGGGGCGGAGCTCGGAAACGGGGAACTTCCGCTTGGCGAGAAGCGCCAGCAGTTCTTGACCGACTGCGCCGGTCACGCCCACGATGCCGATACGGTATGCCATTTTCAGAGGAAGATGATGTTTTGAGAGGGGAGGTCCTGAGGCGCCTCGGGGCGCTCGGACTTCCGTCTGCGGAACATTGCATCATTGTCTCGATTGACCAGCAAAAACTCTGGTTTCTCGGGCCCGGCTTACGTCGGGAATGGAAGGTCAGCACCGCCCGCGCCGGGGTCGGTCAGACGGAGGGATCCAACCGCACGCCGCTCGGCCTGCATCGCGTGAAGGAGAAGGTCGGAGACGGCGCGCGCAAGGGGGCCGTGTTCCGTGCCCGCGTCGACACGGGCGAACTCTGGACCGACCGTCCTGAGAACCCCGACAACCTGATCACCACCCGCATCCTGCGACTGGACGGCCTGGAGGAGGGCTTCAACCGCGGCGTCGACGCACGCGGCGAGGTGGTCGACACCTTCCGGCGCTACGTCTACATCCATGGGACCAACCAGCACGCCGCGCTGGGCTCGCCGAACAGCCACGGCTGCGTGCTGCTCTCCGACGACGCGGTGCTTGAACTTTACGACCTGACTCCCGTCGGAACGCCCGTCCTGCTCAGGCTCTAGCGGGCGGCTTCACCGGGTCGCGCCTGGACGGGCTCCTCGAAGCCGGTCGGCTTGCCGGTCCATTGGAGCAGCATGTCGCGCGCCACGGGTCCCGCGGTCTTGCCGCCCCAGGTGCCGTCGTCCTCGCCCTCGATGAGCACGCAGAAGGCGACCACCGGGTTGTGCGCGGGGGCGTACCCGATGAACCAGCCGAGGTGCGCCTTCTTGCCGTCCTTGAAATACTCCGAGGTGCCCGTCTTCGCCGCGTAGGGCAGGCCGGGTATCTGCACGCTGCGTGCCGTGCCCTCCTCGACGCACCGCTCCATCCCGGAGCGCAGGGCGGCCATCTGGTCGGCGCGCAGGCCGATCGGTTCGGCGCCGGTATGCTTGCCGTCACGGCGCGGGTCATGAATGATGGTGGGGACCGTGCGGGTCTCGCCCCGGGCGACCGAGGCGGCCACGCAGGCCATGTGCAGCGGGGTGGTGAGAAGATACCCCTGGCCGATGCTCATGTTCGCCGTGTCGCCCGGGCTCCAGGAGCCGGCGCCGATGCGCGACTTGTAGGCCGCATCGGGCACCACCAGGCCGCGGCCGGCGGGGTAGGGGAGTTCGGTGCCCATCGGCGTGTTGAGCAGCTGGGCGTCGAGGCCGAACCGACGTGCCTCGGCGGCGATCGCGTCGACTCCGGTGCGCAGGCCGACCTGGTAGTTCCAGACGTTGCAGGAGACGGCGAGCATGACCTCCAGGTCCACCGGGCCGTATCCTTCGGGGGTGTGTTCGGGGAAATCGCGGTTGCCCACGCGGAAGCTGGGTCCGCAGTCGAGCACTTCGTCCCAGCGCACGGTGCCCTTGCGCATGGCGGCGATGGCGTTGATGACCTTGAAGGTCGACCCGGGCGCATAGAGGCCCTGCGTGGCGCGGTTGAGCCATCCGCCCTTGGATTCGATCTCGTCGTAGTAGACCGAGGTCACGCGGTCGGCGAGGAGGTTGGGGTCGAAGCCCGGCTGGCTCGCGATGGCGAGAATCTCGCCCGTGCGCACCTCGATCATCACGGCCGCGGCCGGCAGCAGGGTCCCGTCGGGCGCCCGGATCCTGGCCAGCGAGGCTTCGGCCGTGCGCTGGATGCGTAGGTCGAGGGAGAGGGTGACGTGGGCGCCCTGCACGGGCTCCACACGGCGTATCAGCTCCTGATTGTATCCGGCCGAGGTCTTGGACCAGAGCTCCCAGCCGCTGGCGCCCTTCATGACCTCGTCCAGCGTGAGTTCGACGCCGGCTGCGCCCGTCTTGCCGACATGCCTGAGCTTCTGCAGCTGCAGGATGTCCTGGTCGAGCGCGGAGGGGTCCGGCAGCTCGTCGGTGTCCTTCACGTAACCGAGCACGTGCGCGGCGGTCGAGCCGTTGGGATAGCTTCGGACGATGTCCGACTCGAGGCGGATGGGTCCGTCGGAGGGGAACTGCTCGATGAAGCGGGCGGCGGACCGGTTGCCTTCCTCGGTGCTGGGCGCCCCCTGCCTCCCGGTCGGATCGGGGAAGGTGAGGTCGGTGATCAGGGTAAAAGGCAGGGCGCGGCGTTCGCGCATGTGCTTGCGGAGCTCGTCGGCGTTGACCTTTCGCTCGCGGTGGGCGGCGAGAGGTCGCTGGGCGGCCTTGGCGCGGCTTCCGGGCGGACGGCGCTCAGGGGTGTCGATGACCGACCAGACCTTGTCGAGCCAGCCCTGCAGGACCTCGATCCGGGCCTGATCAAGGAGCGTGTCGGCGTCGACCGTCTGCTTGGCCGCGCGCGCCGCACGGAGCAGCCTCAGGTAGGCGGCGCGCGTCTCCTGCTGGAGTTCCGGCAGGTCGGCCTTGACGCTCCAGCGGACACGGTTTTCCACCAGCACGTGGCCGGCGCGGTCGTAGATCAGACCACGGGCCGGCGGGATGAGCATGACCCTCCGGCTCTGCGAGTCGGAGCGGACCTTGATCTCGCCGGTCTGGATGAGCTGCCGGTAGGCAAGGCCCAGCAGCACGTAGACCATGCCGGCCGCCATGATCCAGAAGGCGACGAGGGTCCGCGTCTTGCCGACGGGCGTCGAGGGGAGGATTTCGGCAGCGGGGGATTCGCGCATGGTCATGCCTCCCTCGCCTCGGGCACGCCCATGCGGTCCATCAGCGATTCCTGGGCCCTGAGCATGAAGGGCGAGAACGCGGCCGCGGCGCCCGCGGCCACCATCAGCTGGAGCGCGCCGCGCCAGAGCGCCAGGCCAAGGTCCGTCCGGGCGCCTTCCAGCGAGGCGGCGTAGGCTCCGGAGACCAGCCAGATGAGCGTGGCGCCGGCATTGACCACGATGGCCGCGATCCAGACGGCCGTCGGGCGGCGCAGCAGACGCTGCGGTCCGCAGATGGCGAGGGCGGAGAAGGCCAGCGCGAAGGCCAGCCAGCCGTCCATGACCGGACGACGCGCCTCGAAGAGGAATCCGATGCAGAGCGCGAAGAACACCGCGGGTCCGCGGCCGAACCTGCGGGCCGGCGCGACGATGGCGGCGCCCGAAAGGAAGCAGACGAGTCCGGAGTCCGCGAGGGAGTCCGAGATCAGGTCCGAGGCGAGCAGCCACGGGAAGGTGGCCAGGAGGAGGAGGAACCAGGACCAGCCCATGCGTTCAGCGGAAGTCGTCGATCCGCGTCTCCATCAGACGTTCCCCCGGCGTAGGGTAGACGGGCACCAGCACCGAGACCTCCTGCAGCGAGTTCAGGGCGCGCGGAGGGGCGACCTCGGCCTCCATGAAGTCTCCCTTGGGGGTCGTGCGCAGGCCGCCCTGGAGATGGCCCAGGATCAGTCCGGCGGGGAAGACGCCGCCGATGCCGGTCGTCATCAGCCTGGGCTCCATGCCGGCCGGGGCCGAATATTCCTTGGGGACGTTGGAGACGAGGGCCGTGCCCTTCGTGCCGGAGGTTGTGCCGCTGATCAGCACCACGCGGCGCTGGTCGTCGCCGTCGAGGTGCGCCGTGCAGCGGACGCCGGGGCTGGTGATGAGGTCGACCTCGCTGGTGTAGAGGTGCACCTGCGCCACGCGGCCGACGACCTGGTTGCCGAAGACCACCGGGCTGAACGGACGGATGCCGTCGCTGCGCCCCTTGCGGATGGTGATGCGCTGCCACCAGCGCGTCGAATCCCGGAGGGCGACGCGCGCGACGATGGTGCGGTAGTCGGGCACCTGCCCGTAGCGGAGCAGCTCCCGCAGACGTTCGTTCTCCTTGCGGAGATCCTGCATCTCGACGAGCTGCAGCTCGAGGCCGGCGTTGATCCGGCCGAGGTCCCGTCCGGCCTCGGCCATCTCCTCCGTGGAGCGCGTGCGCAGGTCCCAGAACCTGGCGAGGTCGCGGCCGCGGCCGACGATCTCAAGGGACGGCGCCTGGAACTCCGTGAAGGTCTCGCGGGTGAACTTGCGCACGACCGACGGACCGGCGCACCAGAGGAGGAACACCAGCGTGAGCAGGACGTAGGAGGCCTTGGCGCCCTGTTCGTCGCGATTCATGGCCTACGGGCCCGAACTCAGTCCCGGCTCTTCCAGCGGGAGGAGTTGGCCAGGATCTTGCCGGTGCCGTTGACCACGCAGCAGAGGGGGTCGTCGGCCACGATGACCGGCACGCCGGTCGCCTCGGAGATGGCGCGGTCGATCTTGCGGATGAGGGCGCCGCCGCCGGCCAGCACGATGCCGCGCTGGTAAAGGTCGCCCGAAAGCTCGGGGGAGAGACGCTCCAGGGAGCCCTTGATGGTCTCGATGATCTGGGTGACGTTGTCCCGCATGGCCTCGCGGATCTCCTGGGAGGACACGTGCATCTCGCGGGGCATGCCGGAGACGGCGTCGCGGCCGCGGATCTCGTGGGTGAGCTCCTGCTCGAGGGGGTAGGCCGACCCGATCTTGATCTTCAGCTCCTCGGCGGTGCGTTCGCCGATGATGAGGTTGTAGGAGTTCTTGATGTACTTGATGATCGAGGAGTCGAACTCGTCGCCGCCGACGCGGATGGAGCGGGCGGCGTCCTTGGCGATGCCTCCCAGGCAGAGCACCGCGACCTCGGTCGTGCCGCCGCCGATGTCGACGATCATGGACGCGGCCGGTTCCTCGATGGGCAGGCCGGCGCCGATGGCGGAGGCGATCGGCTCGGGAATGGTGATGACGTCGTCGGCGCCGGCGCGGTAGGCGGGTCCTGGACGGCGCGCTTTTCGACCGCGGTGATGCCGTAGGGCACGGCCACGACCACGGTGAGGTTGGTGAAGAACGAGCGTCGGGCGACCTTGCCGATGAAGTAGCGGAGCATGTGCTCGCTGATCTCGAAGTCGGCGATGACGCCGTCCTTCATGGGCCTGAGCGCCTCGATGTCACCCGGGGTGCGACCGAGCATCATCTTGGCCTCGTTGCCGACGGCGATCGGCTTGCGGGTGCTGCTGCGGATGGCGACCACGCTGGGCTCCCGGAGCACCACCCCGCGGTCCTTGAGGAAGACAAGGGTGTTGGCGGTTCCGAGGTCGATGCCTATCGCCTGATTGAAAAGGCCGGGGAAACGCTTGAACATCACGAGGGTTGGTTGACCTTTTGAACGGGTTATTCACAGGGGAGTCAAAAGCAAAGTTGCCCGCGGGCGGCAGGAGGGCAGGGCCTAAACGCCGTCGGTTCAGGGAGTTGGGCGAGGGCGACCTCTATGAAGGTCGGGTCTTTCCCGTTGCCCAGAGACGGGTGCGACCTAGGGTTCGGTCACCCCATGAAACACCCCATCGATCGTCGCGGCTTCCTTCATACTGCCGGCCTCGCCGCCGCCGGCTTCGCCGCCGCCCGTCCCTGGGTGAAGTCCGCCGCGCGGACGGTCTCCCCGAACGAGAAGATGAACGTCGCCGTGATCGGCTTCGGCGGAGTCGGGCGTTCCAACATCCGCAACTGCGCCGACGAGAACGTCGTGGCGCTCTGCGACCTCGATCTCGAACGTTGCGCCGACACGATCAAGTTCTTCCCGAAGGCCAAGACCTACACCGACTACCGCAAGATGCTCGAGGCCCACCCCGAGATCGACGGCGTCATCGTGGCGACCCCCGACCACACGCATGCCCACATCGCCATGGACTGCATGCGCGCCGGCAAGCACGTCTACGTCCAGAAGCCGATCGCCCACTCCGTGTTCGAGGCCCGTCGTCTGACCGAGGCCGCCCGCGAATACAAGGTCGTCACCCAGATGGGCAACCAGGGCAACTCCGGCGAGGGCATCCGCCTCATCACCGAGTGGGTCGCCGCAGGACTCATCGGCAACATCCGCGAGGCGCACGCGTGGACCAACCGTCCGATCTGGCCCCAGAGCATCGAGATGGACCGCCCGCCCGCCGGCGAGTCCCCGCCCGCCGGCATGGACTGGGACCGTTGGATCGGGCCGGCCCCGATGCGTCCGTTCAGCGTGGCGTACCATCCCGGCAAGTGGCGCGCCTGGTGGGACTTCGGCACCGGCTCGCTCGGCGACATGGGCTGCCACATCGTCGACCCGCTCTTCCTCGCCCTGAAGCTCCGCTATCCCGTCAGCGTCGAGGGCAGCACGCCCAGCGTCTACCACGCGGTGCCGAAGGGCCTCGGCAAGCTCGTCGAGCCCAAGAACGAGTGCTACCCGTCCGCCTCCATCGTGCGCTACCGCTTCCCTGAAAGGCACGGCATGCCCGCGCTGCAGATGACCTGGTGGGACGGCGGCCTGATGCCCCCGCGTCCGGTCGAACTGGAGGACGGCGAGATGTTCGGCGACTGGAACGGCGGCTGCCTGCTGATCGGCGACAAGGGCAAGATCGTCTGCGGCTGCTACGGCGAACGTCCGCGTCTGCTCAGCGAGGACCTGCGCGCCGAGGCCAAGAAGCTCGCGAAGACCCTGCCCCGCGTGCCCGGCAATTCTTCCGGACATGAGAAGGCCTGGATCCGTGCGGTCAAGGGAGGCCCCGCCGCCTCCTCCAACTTCGAGTACTCGGGCCCGCTGTCCGAGACGGTGCTCATGGGCAACCTGGCCATCCGCTTCCCGAACAAGCTCCTGCTGTGGGACGGCGAGAAGATGGAGGTCACCAACGACAAGGCGGCGAACGCCTACGTGAAGCGCGCCTACCGCGAAGGCTACTCGCTCTGACCGGCCCGCCCGCGTCCCCGCTCAGGGGGCGCGGGCGAGGTGCCAGGCCAGCAGGGCGACGCCCGCGGCGATGCGGTACCACCCGAACGGAGAAAGTCCGTTCCTCGAGACGTATCCGACCATCCACGAGACCGCGAGGAAGGCGGAGAGCGCCGCGACGGCGAGACCGAGCAGGGCGTTGTCCGCAGGATAAACCGCGGCGAGCGCCGGTCCGAGCGACCAGGCCTTGTAGGCCGAGGCGGCGGTCAGCGTGACCAGTCCGAGAAGGAAGGAGAATTCCGTCGCGGCGAGGCGCGACAGGCCGGCATGCCGCGCGCCGAGTATGGTCGCAAGGGAGCGGCTCGTGCCGGGGACGAAGGCCGCGCACTGCCAAACGCCGACCAGCGCCGCCTGCTTCCAGCCCATGGCGGACAGCTCGTGATCCGAGGCCGCGGGCTCCGGCAGCCGGCGGTCGAGCATGAGCGTGAGGATTCCGCCGAGGAAAAGCGCGCCCGCCACGACCGGCACGGTGAAGAGATGCGCGGTGATGAAGTCCTTGGCGGCCAGGCCGAGCGCGGCGGCCGGCGCGAAGGCGATCAGCAGCGCGGCGGCGAGGCGGACCGAGCCGGGGTCGCGACGCAGGAGTCCCCTCAGCAGGGAGGAGACGCGGCGACGGTAGGCGAGCAGCACGGCGAGTATCGCGCCGAACTGGACGATCACCACGTAGTCGTCGGCGACGCGCTTCAGGTCGACCGGCCGTCCCTTGCGGTCGGCCACGCCCGCCACGGTGACGTCCGGGTCGGCCGGCACCCCGAGGATGCGGTCGCTCACGATGAGGTGTCCGGTCGAACTGACGGGAAGGAACTCGGTCACTCCCTCCACGATGCCGGTGACCACGGCGCGTTCCGTGGTGAATGATGCGCGCGCCTTTTCCGGCGGGACCTCGGCGCCCTGCAGGACGCACGCCGAAGCGAGCAGCAGGAGGGTGCGACGCAGGCTCATGGGTTAGAGGAATGCACCCGCACGCCCTTCGGGCAAGCCCCTTGCCGCTTGCGCCTCGCCCGGTTCGGGCTTTCCTTTGCGGCATGTCGGCCTCCAGCCTGATACCCACCACGGAGCCCCGCTTTTCGGTCCCCGACCGTCGCGGTCGTTTCGGGCGTTTCGGCGGCCTCTACGTTCCGGAGACCCTCATGACGCCGCTGCTCGACCTGGCGGCGGCATACGATTCGGCGCGCAAGGACCCGCAGTTCCAGCGGCAGTTCGCCGACCTGCTCCGCGACTATGCCGGACGGCCCACCGGTCTCTACTTCGCGTCCTCGCTCACCCGGCACCTCGGCGGAGCCAGGGTCTACCTCAAGCGTGAGGACATGCTCCATACCGGCGCCCATAAGATCAACAACGTCATCGGTCAGGCGCTGCTCGCGCTGCGCATGGGCAAGAAGCGCATCATCGCCGAGACCGGGGCGGGCCAGCACGGCACCGCCACCGCCGCGGTCTGCGCGCACTTCGGGCTGAAGTGCGTGATCTACATGGGCGCGACGGACATGGAGCGCCAGGCCCTCAACGTCTACCGCATGCGCCTGATGGGGGCCGAGGTCCGGGGCGTCGAGGCCGGCCAACGCACGCTCAAGGAGGCCGTCAACGAGGCCATGCGCGACTGGGTGACCAACGTGCGTGAGACCCATTACATCCTCGGCACCGCCTACGGCGCACATCCCTACCCGATGATGGTCCGGGATTTCCACCGCATCATCTCCCTCGAGTCACGCCAGCAGATCCTGGCCGCCGAAGGCCGCCTGCCCGGGCACGTCGTGGCCTGCGTGGGCGGCGGTTCCAACGCCATCGGCTCCTTCTTCGAGTACCTCGACGAGGCCTCGGTGAAGCTCGTCGGCGTCGAGGCGGGCGGACGCGGCATCAGCCGCGGAGAGCATGCCGCGAGGTTCGCGGGCGGACGGCTCGGCGTGCTGCAGGGCTGCATGACCTCCATCCTGATGGATGACGAGGGGCAGATCGAAGGAACCCATTCCGTCTCCGCCGGGCTCGACTACGCCGCCGTCGGTCCCGAGCACGCCTATTACCGCGAACGCGGACGCATCGAGTTCGCCTACGCGACCGACGCCGAGTGCCTCGAGGGCTTCCAGCTGCTTTCGCGCACCGAGGGCATCATCCCGGCGCTCGAGTCCAGCCACGCCGTGGCGCACGGCTGCAAGCTCGCCGCGGCCGGCCGGCCGGACGACATCGTCATGATCAATCTTTCCGGACGCGGTGACAAGGACGTCTGGAGCGCGGCCCGGGCGATGGGCGAAGAGATCCGTCTCTGAGATGGCCCCGTATTCGATGACCGGCTTCGGCCGGGCCGAGGTGGACGTGGCCGGCGCGCGTTTTTCGGTCGAGCTCACCTCGGTCAACCAGAAGTCGCTCCAGATATCCGTCTTCGGGCCCGATGCCTGGCCGGCGCTGGAAACTGCCGTCTCCGGCTGGATCAAGCCCAGGGTCCAGCGCGGCAAGCTGACCGCCAGGATCTCGCCCGCCTCCTCTCCCGGAGCCCACCGTCAGTGGGACGCCGACGCGGTCTCGGCGGGCCTCGAGGAGCTCGCCCGGGTGGCGGCGCGCTGCGGGGTGAAGTTTGAAGCCGACGCCGACATCGTGCTCCGTCTGGCAGAATCAGGCCGCAAGCACGCCCAAGATCTGCCCGACTTCTCCGTGGCCGAGCCGCTGCTGCGCAACGCCGTCGATCAGGCGCTCGACCGTCTCCTCGGGATGAGGGAGAAGGAAGGCAGGGCGCTCGGGGACGATCTCCTTCGTCGTGTGGACGCGCTGCGCACGCTGGTCGGCATGATGGAGTCTTCCGAGAAGGGTGCGCCGGCCCGTCACCGCGACGCCATGCTCAGGCGCCTCAAGGAGGCCGGCATCGCGCTCGACCTCGCCGACGAGCGCGTCCTCCGCGAACTCGCCCTGTTCGCCGACCGTTGCGACATCACCGAGGAGATTGTCCGGCTCCGGAGCCACCTCTCACAGTTCGCGGACGAGCTCCCCAGGCCCGGCGCCGGACGCAAGCTCGACTTCCTTGTGCAGGAACTGCTCAGGGAGGTGAACACCGTGGGCAGCAAAGCGTCAGAAATCGACACGACCCGGGCGGTTTTGGAGGCCAAAACCGAGATAGAACGCATCCGGGAGCAGATTCAGAACCTTGAGTGAAAATAAACCCGCAGGGGTATTGCCAAACGCGTTTCCATACTCTTGATTATCAACGCTTACGCAACCAGACCATGTCCAACAATCTCACTAAGCGAGACATCGTCATCGAGATCTTCACCAAGCTGGGCTATCCCCAGAAGCATATCCGGGACAGCGTCCAGATGACCCTTGATGCCATTTCCGAGGCCCTGCTGTCCGGACGAGACGTTGAGCTCCGCAATTTCGGCGTATTCCAGGTGCAGGTCCGCAAGAGCCGCATCGGCCGCAACCCCAACCGCCCCGAAACCGACGTCGTGATCCCCCAGCGGGCGGTCATCAAGTTCAATGCGGGCAAGGAGCTGAAGGCCAAGCTCAAGTCCATCGACCTCTCCAAGATCGGACAGAAGCCCGAACAGGGCCAGTAAGCCCGATGTCAGAACCGAGGACGCTCCCGGGTTTCCGCGAGTTCTATCCCGAGGACAGGGCCGTCATCGGCCACATCTTCGACGTCTGGCGCAGCGCCTGCCGCCGTCACTCCTTCCGCGAATGGGAGCCGCCGGTGCTCGAGCCCCTGGAGCTCTTCACCGAGAAGTCGGGGGAGGAGATCGTCCGCCAGCTCTTCAACTTCGAGGACAAGGGGGGCCGCAAGGTCAGCCTGCGTCCCGAAATGACGCCTTCGCTGGCGCGCATGGTCGGGGCCCGCGCCAACGGGATGCCGAAGCCCATCCGCTGGTTCGCCATCGGGGAGAACTACCGTTACGAGAAGCCCCAGAAGGGACGCCTCCGCGCCTTCTACCAGCTCAACGCCGACCTGCTCGGCGAGGCGGGCCCTTCGGCGGACGCCGAGATCATCGCCCTCTGCGCGGAATGCCTGCTCGGCTTCGGCCTGACCCAGTCCGACTTCCGGATACGCATCTCGGACCGCACGCTCTGGTTCCGCTTCCTCGCCACGCTTGGCGTGCCCGAGGATCGCGCGGGACAGGTCCTGTCCGTCGTCGACAAGCTTGAGCGCGGCACGGAGGCCGACCTGCGCAACGCGATGGCGGCCGCCCTGGCGGGCACCCCGGCCGACGCCGCCGCGGTGCTCCAAGGCGCGCGCAAGTTCGCCTCGGCCAAGTCTTTTGACGACCTCTCGGCGCTGTCCGCCGGGGATGCGGGCATGACCGCCCGCCTGGCCGAATGGAAGCAGCTGCTCGACTCGCTCAACGCCATGGGTCTGGCCGAGTGCGTCACGGTCGACCTCACCATCGTCCGCGGTCTGGCCTACAACCCCGGCTTCGTGTTCGAGCCATTCGAGACGGGGGGGGAGGCCCGCGCCCTCGCCGGCGGCGGCCGTTACGACTCCCTTGTGGCCAAGCTCGGCGGCCCGGACCTGCCCGCCGTGGGCTTCGGAATGGGTGACGTCACCCTGCGCGACCTGCTCCAGTTGCGCGGAAGGGTCCCCGCCTACGCCGACGGCCCCGACTTCTTCGCCCTCATCCTGGGGGATGACGCCCGTCGTGCCGCGTTGGAGGACGTCGCCGCGCTGCGCCGTGCCGGCCTGCGCGTCGAATACAACCTCCGTGACGGCAAGTTCGGCAAGCTGGCCCAGGCGGCCGAGGCGGCCGGAGCCAAGTACGGCATCGTCTACGGCGGCGACGAGGTCGCCCGTGGCGTCGCCAAGGTGCGCAGCTTTGCCGACCGCCGCGAGGGCGAGGTGCCGAGGTCCGACCTCGTTCCGGCCCTCCGCGCGGTGCTGGAGGAAGGCATCGGCGCCATCCTGCCCTGAAAGATGTCGCAGCCCGAGCGCCAGTACCGGGACATGGCGAAGACCGCCTCCTGGACCATGGTGTCGAGGGTGCTGGGCCTCGTGCGTGACCAGCTGATCGCCGCCGTGTTCGGCGCCGGTCCCGTCGGCGCGGCGTTCCTCTTCGCCTTCCAGGTGCCCAATCTCTTCCGGCGACTGCTGGGCGAGGGCGCGCTTACGGCCGCGGTCGTGCCGGTGCTCGCGGAGAAGACCGCGCGCGACGGCGCATCCGCCGCGCACCAGTTCCTCAATCACGCCGTCCGTCGCGTCGTGCCACGGATGGCCCTCATCACCGTCGCCGTGGCCGGAGGTGCGCTGCTTTTCTCATTCGTGACCGACGACCCGCGTCAGGCGCTCGCCGCCGAACTGACCGCGGTCTGCATGCCCTACATGCCGCTCATCTGCGTGGCGGCGCTCTTCACCTCCGCCGTGAACCTCTCCGGACGCTTCGGTCTGGCCGAAATCGCCTCGGGCATGCTCAACCTCAGCATGATCGCGGCCCTGGGGCTGGGCGGACTCTACTTCGCCTCGACGGACGTCGGCAGGGTGCGCTGGCTTTGCGCCGGCGCCCTGGTCGGTGGGCTGCTCCAGCTGCTGATCCCCATGTGGGGGCTTCGCGGCGCCGGGTGGCGTCCCGGGCCCGGGGTGCCCGACGAGCCGGCCTGGACGGTGCTGCGCGCGGCCTTCATTCCGGCCGCGCTCGGGGCCGGCATCCAGCAGGTCAACTTCCTGGTATCACGTGCGCTGGCCTTCAACGTCGAGGACGGCGGCCTGACCTACTACTACATCGCCAACCGCATCGTCGAACTGCCCATCGGGCTTTTCTCCGCCTCCGTCGCCACGGTGATGTTCCCCGCGCTCGCCTCGGCCTGGGCCGTGAGCGACTTCCGACGTCTCGCCGAGGACTACGCCCGGGGCTTCCGCCTGATCCTCGCCGTCAACATCGGGGCCGCCGTCGGTCTGGCCGTGCTGGCGGAGCCGGTCGTCCGCCTGCTGTTCGAGTTCGGCAGGTTCACCGAGGAGGACTGCCGCAACACGCGCGTCATCCTGGTGCTTTTCTCGTTCACCATGCCGTTCCTGGCGCTGATGAGCCTCGTGACCCGGGCCCTGAACGTGGCCGGCGAGACCAAGGCGACCTTCCACGCCGCCATGCATGCCGTGACGGTGAACATCGTCCTCTCCCTGGCCGCCGTTCTGGCCGGCTACGGCGTCGAGGGTCTGGCCGTGGCCAACGGCGCTTCCACCGTCTGGCAGTATTTCGTCCTCCGGTCGCGCCTTCGCGCCCGTGCCCCGCAGTTCCTCGAGGGCTCCTTCATGGGTGCGCTCGCCAAGGCCACCGTCGGGTCGCTGGTCATGGGGGCCGTGACCTACAATTCCTACCGGTGGATGCTGGACTCCTGCACCGAGGCCCTGGGCGGGAAGGGCGGACTCATCGCCGCCATCACCGCCTCGGGCGTCCTGGGCATGGCCGTCTACGCCCTGATACTCGACCTCTGGAAGTATCCCGAACGCGACATGCTCCGCGGCTTCCTGCGGCGCCTACGGCCCTGATCAGCGTGCCGGTCCGGCCGTGAGGGACACCTTGCGTTCACCGACCGTGGATTCCGGACGGTAACGACGCAGCAGCGCGCGCAGCAGGGCGCCCGTCTCGGCATCCATGGTTCCGTCGACACGGTGCGGACGGAAGTGACGCTGGAACGCCTCGACCCCGTTGCGCAGTCCCGCATCTCCGGGCTCGAGCTTGTAGCCGTAGGCCTGAAGCATCGCACGGGTCTGGGCCGCATCGGGCGTCGGGAGTTCGAGGAACTCCTCCACGTCCACCGCCAGCGGCCAGGCGCCGATGCCGTGTTCGGCCAGGAGCCTCCACGGGAAGAGCGAACCGGGGTCGATCTTTCGTCCTACCGCGATGTCGGAATGGGCGACCACGTTCTCGGGCCTGATGCCGTGCCTGCGGACGATCTCGTCGCAAAGCGCGAGGATGAGTTCGACCTGTTCGGTGGGATAGGGATGCCGGTTTCCGTCGAGGTTGATGATCTCGATGCCGATCGACGTGTGGTTGATCCCCTCGACGCCGCCCCAGCCGCTCTTGCCGGCGTGGTATGCGGCGAGCGATTCGGGGACCATGTCGATCACCCGCGGCGAAGGTTCGTCCGAGACCACGTAATGGACGCCCACCCGGTGCTCCGGGTCCTCGCCCTGGAGGGACTTGAGGGAGGAGGGCAGGGGTGCGGCGGTGTGGTGCAGCACGAGGTGCCTAATGATGGCCTTCCGGGGCTCGGCCCCTTGGGAAGAAGGCCCCTGGTGGTGAACGACCCCGGATCGGTAGAGAGCCCCGGTATCCTGGGGTCCCGTATCCGCGGGCGGAGCTTCCTTCGTGGCGCATCCGGCCAGCAGGCCTGAACAGGCGGCTACGCACAGCATTCGATATGAGCGTAACCAATGACGCATCGGAGGAATAAGGGGTTGATAGATTAAACCTCCCATTAGCCCAAGTAAATACACTTAATACATGCTTTTAACCCAATAAAACGAGGGTATATCTTGATTAGACATAATGTATATTGTGCGAAATGCAGGCATCTCAGACCAGGGGCAAAAGAAGCGTTATTGATTGCATGATTGGTAGTCGTCATAACGACCAACCCATTATGAAAGTCGCACGCCATATCATTGAGGCCAGACGAGAATCCATAGCGAAGCTGCTGAGCAAGGTCGGATACGTGCCGGTGGTCGAGATCTGCAAGCAGTTCAACGTGTCGGAGGCCACTGCCCGCCGCGACCTCACCGAGCTGGAGAACCAGAGGCGCATCACCAGAACACATGGCGGAGCCCTTTCGGACTTCAACCGCAACTTCCCTCCGCTCGACGACCGCAAGGTCGAGGATGCGGAAGCCAAGCGCAAGATCGGCAACCTCGCCGCCTCCAGGGTCAAGGCCGGGATGACGGTCTACCTCGACTCCGGCTCCACCATCTATTTCGCCGCCGAGGCCATCGCCTCCGCCGGCGTGCCCGACCTTCAGATCGTCACGACCTGCCTGCCCACCGCCCAGCTGATCTCCTGCCTGCCCGGAGTCGAAGTCTACATCCCCGGCGGCCTGTTCCTGACCCGCCACGCCATGGTGGCCGGCGACCGTACGCTCGAGGAGGTCGCCCGCTGGAACTTCGACGTGGCCCTGCTCGGGGCCGAAGGCATCGATGAGAGCGGCCTGTGGAACTCGCAGCGCGACATCTCCCATCAGCAGCGCGAGGTCATCCGCCGCAGCGACGAGGTCCTCATCTGCATGAACAAGGTGAAGCTCGGACGCGGCGGCCCCTGCGCCGTCACGCGCGACGTCAGCGCCCTCTTCCTGGTCACGGACGCCGGTGCGTCGGATGTCCAGCGCGCCAAGGTGCGCATGGCCGCCGACCACGTCCTCACCACCGCCTGAGTCTCGCCCGACGCGAGCGCATGGCCCAAACCTTCCAGGAACTGCTGGAGCTCTCGCGTGCGCTGGGCGGCGAGCGGCTGCGCATGGCCATCCTCGGCGAAGGCAACACCTCGGTGCGCCTCGATGACGAGACCTTCGCGGTCAAGGCTTCGGGCTCCTCCCTCTCCACCCTGACCGAGTCCGAGGTCACGGTCTGCCGGTTCGACCGCCTGCTGCCCCTGCTCGACGACGCCAGGGCCGGCGACGCCGAGATCGACGCCGCGCTCTTCGCCTCGCGCGTGGACGACAGGGCCCGGAAGCCCTCCATCGAGGCCCTCTTTCACGCCTACCTGCTCACCCTTCCCGGCGTGCGCTGCGTCGGCCACGTCCACGCCATCGCTGTCAACGGCATCC